>JANPDZ010000193.1:0-5696 GCA_031431735.1 Acidobacteriota bacterium
ATAAAAAACCTCTCTTGCCGATTATACCACAAAGCCTTTTCGCAAATTAGAAGATGAAGAACGGGCGCAGAGCTGTAGACCTTCCAGTTGATGGTTTTATCAGGTCTTTTTAACCTTTAATTTGAAAAGGTAACGGTTAAACAATCAAGTAACAGTAAATTTGAGGTCAGGAAGGGTTGCTTTGCACCAATGACGTTAAGTTAAGCGAAAAAATCTGACATAAACGTAAAACAGGCTGTTAGCCTGTGTTTACCGCTGGCAAGCTAAACCGCAGAAAACAAAGAAACTTCAATTTTTGCAAAGGAAACAGACTAACAGTCTGTTTTACGTTTTCTTCTTAACTTAACGCCATTGGGCTTTGCGCCCGCGATTTTCAGAATATGAATTCTTAACTTTTAAATGAGCATTACCCAATAGTTTCAAGTTTCAAGTAAAAAGACGAACCCGACTTGAAACTTTTAAAAAGCATAAGCGAGTGAAGCCATAAAGACTTCACTCGCTTAGGAAATTTACATCTTTAATTCAGATGCAAAGTTGTTTACATATCAGGATTATCAGCACCCGGTGGAACAACCCAGACCTTCGTCCAGACACCCTTTCCGTTCGGGTTTGCACCGCCTCTGACAACCGTCACACGACTTCCATCAAGTTTCAGGAAGTTGATCGCTTTCTGAATTTGTTTTTCACGAGCTGCTACTTCTTTATCAGTACCGTAGTTGATAATGTAGCCTTGTGAATTAGGATTGCCGCCCAATTCAACATACAAATTCTGAATACGCGCTTTCACTTCATCATCCGGCAACTTGCCAAATTCGTCGAAGAGATAGGGTCTCGGTTTCTTACCAACGCTGCCTGTTTCAGAATCAGTTCTTGTGCAAGTCGCGCACAAACTGCCGCTGATATTAACAGTAGCTTTGATATTTGTATCCGACAGACCGGTTGTATCAACAGTAATTGAAGCAGTTCCTTGACCACTGGAAATTGTTCCGTTCGAAACTGACCAATCGTAACTAATATCATTTGCAGTTCCGCCACTGACATTAGCTGTGAAGTACATCGGTTCGCCCGGAGCAACTACACCGCCGCCTGACATTGAAAGTGATGGGCACATACAATCAGGTTCACAAACACACTTAACGACTTCGATCGTTTTGGTTACAGTTTTACCGCAAACACCGCAGCCATCGTCAACGCCTGCTGTAATTGTATAGGTTCCCGGTCGGGCACCGCTCAAATCCCAAGTGACATTTGAACCTTGTCCGACAATTCGTCCACCCGAAACAGTGTATTGGTATGTTAATACATCATTGTCTGCATCAGATGCCGATGTCGAAACATTAATCGTTGAACCGTCAGGACACGAGCCTTCTACGGGTTTTGTTCCCGGTTCGCACGGAATCACGATTCTTTGATTGCTCAATGTGACTTCGTTAACATTCGCATTAGATTTTATAATATCGCCCTTGCGAATATTACGTCGTCCGGCAGTGAATTGAAAAATAAAACCATGCGGATCGCTTGACGGGTTAAAGCCCGGCGGAACGCCGGTGAATCTTGTCGTAATTGTTGACGGAAGACGACCGACAACCGTGACAGTGTTGGTCGAATCACCGTCAAAACTGTTACGGTCTTGCTGGTTAAAGTTGTAGCGGTAAGCCGCGCCAAGGCTCATCCAACGAAAAGGATAAACACGAGCGCCAACGAGACCGTCCATCGGACTGTTTTCAAAAGCGTTCGGAGTTCTTCCGCCGACGTATTGGGTCGAACGGAACTCCAAAATCGGTTGGAAAAATTTATTGACCGGAAAGTCAACGCCAAATGCTGCATAAACCTCGTCCGGACGATCCAAAATGGTAAATGTTCCGGTTGGGAAATCGGCTTTCACCTTACTGGTGTATTTGTAACCAATGTTGGCAGAAATGTTCATCCAGGTACGGACTCTGGCATCTGCGAATAAGACAAGCGCAATGTCGCCCTTGCTGCTGCCGGCACTCGCACCGCGTTGCAGTTGATTAAAACCGCTCGGGTCAGAAGCTTTATCACCCGACCATTGATAGTAACCGACAAGTCCGACACCGATCGGGTTGGTCGGTTTTGTCCAACGCCATTTACCACCAACTGAAAATGTGCCGAAGGCTGATTGTCCGTATAATCTGTTGATAAACGGAGCATCAGGCAAATAAGTCGGTGCGATCGTAAAGACGGTCGGAACTTCCGCCGTTTGGGTGTTGCCGGCTGTCGAGCTTGGGATCAAAGCTGTTTGCAAAACAATACCGGGTAAAATGCTGCCGTAAACCGAACCGATGCCCGGGAAATTAGCCGACGCGCCCGTCGCTTGCGGCGGACCTAAAGTCGGAATTGAACCAACGGGAAATCCGAAAATGCCGCCTGACGGGAAAAAGAACTGATAATTACCCGCTGAACCACCGACATACGGAAATTGCACAAACGGTTGGCTGCCTGTCGGGCGGAAAATCGCCCAACCCGGATATTGACTGGTGCCGGTTCCTTGCGGAGCCTGCACGATCGCCGGAGCTGTTCGTAATGCGCCATTCAAAAAGAATTGCGAATTAGGAAGGTAAAAGCTGGAAAGATTGCGTGGCGAATTTACTTTGACACCACGATAACCATCCGTCGTAAAGAACAATTCCAAATAATCATTTAAGCCTATCTGGAAACTAAGCGGCACTTCAGTAATATCAACATTGCCCGGATCCCGGTCATAGTTGCTGTAAGCCGCACTTAAAGTCCATTCACCTTTTCTCAAGGTTGTTCCATCATAAACAGTAAATAGACCGGTTGGACCGCCGACTGTACCACCTGTACCAACAGTTGGTGCAATATTTCTGGGATCCTTCTCCGATCTTAAAGTTTGAGCCGACACCGAACTTATCAATGCCAACATTAAAAGCGTAACTAAAAACGCCAGTTTCGCGAGTTTCATCACATTCCTCCGCCGAAAAAATATAAAATTTCAATCTTCAAATGCAACCTGATAATAAAAACAATTTACTAATTTTACATCAAGTTACTAAAAATTATTGCGTTAGTCAAAAAGCCTAAACCTAATTAAATCTTCTGACTTAACCAATACAAGTAAAGTTGTTTTAACAATTTATAAGTGAGTATTGTCCAAAAGTCAATAATTAAACTTTAAAACTTAAAACTCCTCGTAAAAACGATACTTTAGATTTGCTTGAAAATCAAGCATTTTTATCTCATAAACGCAAATAATTACAATTTTTACGCATAAATACCGCGCATTCTCGTATCGTAAGCCACGCGGTCAATCGCCAACATATAGGCAGCCGTCCTTGTATCTACATTATGTATTTCAGAAAAATGGCAAAGTTCGTTGAAACTTGCGACCATTTTTTCTTCCAATCTTTGATTAACTTCGTCTTCGCGCCAAAAATATCCCATCCGATCCTGCACCCATTCAAAATAGGAAACAGTGACGCCGCCGGCATTCGCCAAAATGTCCGGAATAACGAAAACTCCGTTATCGTGGAGAATTTTATCGGCTTTCGGAGTCGTCGGACCATTCGCTCCTTCGGATAAAATTTTACATTTAATTCGTGCCGCATTTTCCGAAGTTATCTGATTTTCCGTCGCACACGGCGCCAAAACGTCGCATTCTAATTCGAGAAGCTCGGCATTACCGACTTTTTCAACACCCGCATATCCGTCAAAAGTCTTGTTCACTTGTAAATATTCGAGAGCTTCGGGAATATTAATACCCTTTTCATTATATATCCCGCCGCTGACATCTGAAATTGCAATTATTTTATACCCCTGCTCATACATCAGTTGAGCACCGATGCCGCCGACATTGCCCGAACCTTGAACAACAACTCTTGTTTCGGCAGGTGTCAGATTAAAACGTTTAATGGCTTCATTCGTAACAATCAACACGCCGCGCCCCGTTGCTTCGCGGCGACCGAGCGATCCGCCGAGAGCTACCGGCTTGCCGGTCACAACGGCAGTGACCGTGTGCCGTGCGTGCATTGAATAAGTATCCATGATCCACGCCATCGTTTGCTCGTTGGTGTTCATATCAGGTGCCGGAACATCTTTTTCGGGACCGATGAAATCAATCAGTTCCGAGGTGTAGCGTCTCGTTAAACGTTCAAGTTCGCCCAAAGACATTTGTCGCGGATCGCAAATAACTCCGCCCTTACCACCACCGAACGGGATGTTCACAACCGCGCATTTCCAGGTCATCCACGCCGAAAGAGCTTTTACTTCGTCCAATGTTACGTCAGGTGCGTAACGAATTCCGCCTTTTGCCGGTCCGCGCGCAAAGTTGTGCTGAACGCGGTAGCCTTCAAATACCTGTATATGTCCCGAATCCATTTTGACGGGGATATAAACTTTTATTTCACGGCTGGGAACCCGCAATACTGCATATAAATCAGGGTCTAAACCCAAAAGTTGCGCGGCGCGGTCAAAGCGTTCGCTCATTGCTTCAAACGGATTTTTTTCGTCCGTTCCTTTGAACCGCCGCATATCATCGACCATCGGATTAGCTTTTGCCATCGGTTTTTTTCTCCCAAAATTGTCTTAATATATTTTTATAAATTACTTTCTTAAAACTTCGTTCATTGCGCCGCTTCGATAACCTTTCAGATCAAGCGTCACATAACGAAAACCCAACGCACTAAAATCGTTTGCCAAATGTTCGGCTGTTTCGATATTTAATGCTCTTTCCAGTTCAATCGGTGCAATCTCCAAACGCACCAGGTTCTCGTGAACGCGCACCCGAAATTCACGAAAACCTAATTTTCGTAAAATCTCTTCGCCGCGTTCAACCTTCGAAAGTCTTTCGATCGTGACCGGCACGCCGTAAGCAATCCGTGACGAAAGACACGGACTCGCCGGTTTATCCCAGGTCGGCAACGCGTGTTTTTTGCTCAATTCTCTAATTTCATTTTTTGTCAAACCGATTTCAACCAACGGGCTTCGCACCGATTTTTCCACGGCGGCAGCTCTTCCCGGGCGGTAATCGCCGACATCATCGGCATTTGTCCCGTCAAGTATATGATTAATTCCTTGATCTTTTGCAAACACCGAAAGTTTTCCGTAAAGTTCGGTTTTACAAAAATAACAACGCGTTGTCGGATTTGCGCGGTAGTTTGGATCTTCCATTTCGTCGGTTTGAATTATTTGAAAATTAAGACCGAATTTGTTCGCAATATCTTTTGCTTGCGCTTGTTGAACTTGCGAAACACTTGGCGAAACCCCGAGAATTGATACAGCTTTGTCGCCCAATTCCTGCGCTGCGATCAAAGCTAAATACGCGCTGTCCACGCCGCCCGAATAGGCAACCAACACAGATTTCATTTCGCGCATCAAACCACGCAATTTCAGCTCTTTTTCAACAGTTGTGAGATTTGTTTCGGGTATGTGGCTTTTTTGCGGTTTTACCATTGTTCGATTTGACTTGAAAAAGTCTTAAATACAATTACTTTGGGCAAAATACTCAAGTTAAAAATCTTATCTTAACGGCAAAGGCTTAGGCAAATGCTTGTATTAAAAAATTTTATTCGGATATTGTAATCGGTCAGTAAAAAGTTAAGAAAAAGAATTTTGCCCGCGAAATACGCGAAATGGCGCGAAAAAAAGAAATTAAATTAAATTTATTTTCAATTTTCTTTTGTTTTTTAGCGTATGCGCGCGTATTTCGCGGGCAAAAA
>JANPDZ010000194.1:0-22072 GCA_031431735.1 Acidobacteriota bacterium
TTTTGTACCGTGTTGTTAATGCGATTATCCCTCAGAAATTCATTGATGCCTTTGGCGGCGTTCAAAATATCGGTAACATCGTCTTTGTTTTCGCGCCGTTGGTTGAAATTATCCTCAAAATCGCGGATTTTTCCGCCGAGCGTTGAAACGGCATTTTCAGCCGCATCGGCATCCTGACTGTCAACCGAACTGTTTTTCAAACCGTATGAAAGGCTGTCGCGCAAATCGTCAACCTTTGAATCCAAACTCCGCACGATGTTGCGGACATCTTTTTCATTACGCGTTTTTTGCGCGTTCGTCTCGGCGGCAAAACCGCAGAACAACAACCCAATCGCGATGTAAACTGCAAACAAACTTCTGAATCTGCTCATCTTAATCATCAATCTCCTTTTATCTAGAAAACATCAAACTGTATGTCTGACCAAATCTTTTGAAGCATTTTTTATGCCAAAAGGTTGTTTGCGAAAATCAGATCTCGAAAGTTGATAGTTTTGTGTTAAAATCCGACCAAATATTTGGTTGAAAAAAAGGAAAATTTTAATGGCAGACAACATTTATAAAGCAACTGTAAAATACGCCGGCGACGAATTTTTTATCGGCACGACGCCCGGCAATTATTCGCTAACTATGGACACGAAAGCGGATAGACATTCTGCGCCGACGCCGGTCGAAATGCTGCTTGTTTCGGTCGCGGCTTGCACCGCAGTTGATGTCGTTTCGATCTTAGAGAAAAAACGGCAAATCGTGACCGATTACCGTGTCGAAATTTCGGGCGAGCGGCGCGATGAACATCCGCGCTCTTTTACGAAAATGCACATTCACCATATCGTGTATGGACGTGACGTTTCCGAACAAGCGGTTATTCGAGCAATTGAACTTTCTGACACAAAATATTGTTCGGTCGCCGCCACCGTCAAACCGACTGTTGAAATAACGACGAGTTTTGAAATTATCGAAGCCTAATAGTTTTTATGTTAAAATTTTTCATCAATGAATGTTTTAGCACCCGAAGAAATCGAGTTAAACAAAAAGCGCAGAGTTTTAGAAAGACTGAAAGACCGCCTGGCAGACCGCGAAGAGGAAATGACCGAACTTCGTGCCGACCTCACACAGTTTGAGGCAAACTACACGATGGAAGTGGCGCGGTTTTACGCCGAACTTGACGAAATCGAAGCACAGATCGCCGAAGAAGAGGTCAAACTCGTGCCGGACGACGAAGAAATAAAAAAACGCGCTGAAGAATTGCGCCGCCGCGCCGAAGAATCAGCCATCAATCCGGAAGACATTGAAGGCTGTTCGTTCAAATGGCAACCGACTGCCGAAGCGAAAAAGGTGTATCATAACTTAGCGAAGATCATTCATCCTGATTTGGCATTCGACGCGCAGGAAAAAGAAAAACGGCACGAACTGATGGCGAAACTCAACGATGCCTATTCATCAGGCGACCAGAATCTTTTAAATAAACTGGTCGAAGATTTTCGCGATTCGCCAGATCTGATCACGGGCGATTCGATCGGCGATGAATTGGTGCGCGCCATCCGACAGATCTGGCAAATCAAAAATCGTCTCAAAGAACTCAAAGATGAAAAACTGGTTGCCGAACTTTCCGAACTTTTCGTTTTGCACGAAAAGGTTGAAGCGGAAATGCGCGAGGGCAGAAATCTTCTCAAACAAATGGGCGAACGCACAAAAACCTACATCAAAAAGAGCGAACGCCGGCTGGCAAATCTGAAAAATTTAAATGAAGCGCAGGAAGAATACGTCAAAGACCGCTTTGGAATGGATATTTCGGCGTTTCGGTAGATAAGTAGTCTGTTTTTTAAGTTTTCTGGGATTTGGTAAAAGTTTTGAGTCCCGCCTTTAGGCGGCTAAACCGCCAGCGAAGCGCAGCGGTTGCCTGCTGAAGCAGGGACTCAAAACACCGGAAAACTTACAAATTGCTCTGATTAAGTTATTAGAGCAATTTATAAATTATTTCAAATTTGAAATTGAAAATAAGAAAAATATTAAAAAAGAATTTTACCGCACCGGAAATTTCGAACAAAATAAGTTGGCGGTGGTTTGATGAAACGTTTTCAAAGAAAATACACTTATAAAGCAGAGAGTAATTTTATTTAATCGAATAAACTATGGAAAATGCCCCGGAAATAAACAAAGAGAATATCAATCGGTTTTTGTGCGCGAACTGCGGCGCAAATATGGTTTTTGACGCGAACCTCGGCAAACTTGCTTGTCCGTATTGCGCTCATTCACAGGAAATCGTCGCGGACGGCACGGTTGACGAACGCGATTATTACGAATTTTTACAGCGCGGAATGTCGCAATTACAGCCGATGGCAAAGGATGCGATGCAGGTGCGCTGTGATAGCTGCGGTGCGATCGTCAATTTTACGCCGCCCGAAACTGCCACGACTTGCGACTTTTGCGGCGCGAAGATCGTCGCGCAGCCGAAAACTGCCGATCCATTGGTTGCGCCCGAAGGCGTTTTGCCTTTTTCGGTTCCGCCGCCGCAAGCTGTTTCAAACTATAAAAAGTGGCTGTCGTCACTCTGGTTTGCACCGTCCGCGTTAAAAGATATGGCGCAAGCCGACAAACTGAGCAGCATTTATATTCCTTACTGGACTTACGATTCTTTTACCCAAAGCTCTTACGACGGCGAACGCGGCGAGCATTATTACGAAACGGAAACTTACTACGAAAACGGCGAAGAAAGACAAAGACAAGTCCGAAAAACGCATTGGTATTGGGTCGCGGGGGATGTTTCGCGTCAATTTGATGACGTTTGTATTCCGGCGACCACTTCTTTGTCCGAAAAATATCTCAACAAACTCGAACCGTGGGATCTGCACGAATTAAAACCCTACGAACCCGCCTATCTTTCGGGACACAAGGCGCAAACCTATCAAATCGCGCTCGATCAGGGATTTGAGAAATTCAAAAAGATCGCCGAGGGAATAATTTACAGCGATGCGCGAAACGCGATCGGCGGCGATGAACAACGCGTCAATAATGTTTCGACCGATTACCAAAACATCACGTTCAAACACCTGCTGCTGCCGATCTACGCCGGCGCGTATCGTTTCAACAGCAAGGTTTTCCAGATCGTCGTCAACGGCCGAACCGGCGAAGTTCAAGGCGAACGCCCGTATAGTTGGCTCAAAATCGGCTGTCTGACGGTGGCGATCATCGGCTTTATTTTGTTTATCATAATGCTGATTGCGATTCTTAAGCAATAAATCGGAGCGCGGGCAGAAATGTCCGCGCTCAAATTTAGAAACATTGATATTTTCGACGTTTCGGAGTATTTTAACGTCAGCAGTATCTTTCCGATAAATTAGTTCAAACAGGAGACTAAGCCCGATGATTTCTATAAATTCAATTCGTCGTTTTCGATCAAACAACAAAACCGCAAAACATTTTGCCGCGAGTATTTTGCTGCTGATTTTTTCCGTCGCGATGATTTCCGCGCAGACATTTCGCGGGAAAATTCTGGGAACGGTGACAGACCCGAATGGTGCGGTTGTCACGGGCGCAAAGGTGACGGCGAAAAACGTCGGCACCGGTCTCGAACGCTCGACCGTCACGGATACAGAAGGCAATTATTCGATTCCCGAACTTCCGATCGGAACTTATGAAGTTCGTGTCGAGCAGACCGGATTTCAAACCGCGACGGTCAAAGATGCGGTTGTCGAAGTTGCGGGCGAAAAGCGCGTTGATGTAGCAATGAGTGTCACGGGCGGCGAAGCAACGGTTACAGTTAGTTCACAGGAACAGGTTGAAACGACCAGCACGACGCTCGGCGGTTCGATTCAGGCGCGGGCGATTCAGGATCTGCCGGTCAACGGGCGCGATTTTACAAAGTTTCTGACAATGGTGCCGGGCGCGTCGGGCGATCCGTCGGGCGCGACCGATTCACCGGGTTCGTTCGGATTATTCAGCGCGAACGGAAATCGCGGACGTTCAAACAATTATCTGCTCGACGGAACTGATATGAACGACGGCTACCGCAATCTGCCCGCCATCAACGAAGCGGGTGTGTTCGGCACTCCGGCGACGATTCTCCCGCTCGAAGCGATCGAAGAAGTTGCCGTATTATCAAACTTTGAGGCTCAATACGGACGCAATTCCGGCTCGGTCGTCAATATTGTGACCAAATCAGGCACTAATGATTTTCACGGCTCGATTTTTGAATTTTTCCGCAACAACGCGCTCGATGCGAGAAACTTTTTTAACCCGAAACCCGACCCGCAAACCGTTTTTCGCAACAATCAATTCGGCGGTTCGCTCGGTGGTCGCATAATCCGCAACAAAACATTCTTTTTTGCTTCCTACGAAGGACAGCGTGAATCGGTCGGGCTGAATTCGACGGCGCGGATTCCTGACCCGCGAGAAATCGCCGCGCTCGGTGGAGCAACAAATCCGGTCATCGGTCGTATCTTGGCGCGAAATCCATGGGGAACGCCGAATCGTCTGCTGCCTTTGTTTGACGATACAGGCAGACCGAATCTTTTTGTAACAACCCGCGCATCAAATATTGTTGACAGCTTTATCGGCAAGATCGATCATTCGTTTAACGAAAAAAATCAATTGACGGGACGCTATTATTACGGAGTGAGCGACCAATCTTTTCCACTCGCGATCTTAGGCGGAAATGTTCTGCCCGGCTACAATACCGTCACGCCGACCAATGTTCATCTGCTTTCGATCTCCTTTTTGAAGATCTTTTCTTCAACCAAGGTCAACGAAGCGCGTTTCGGCTATAACCGTTTCGACAAAGGATTTTTCCCCGAAGATCAGGCGTTTGACCCGCGCTCGATCGGTCTCAACACGGGCGTCACGAATCCGCGCGATTTCGGTTTGCCGTTTATACGCATCCGCAATGATGCGATCGGCAACCTCGCTTCGATCGGTTCGACTTTGTCGGTACCTCGTGCGCGGGTTGACGTCAACTGGCATTTTATTGATAACTTTTCGTGGAAAACGGGCAGCCACGATTTGAAAATGGGTTATGAATTCCGACGTACGACCGTCAACGCCTTTTTTGACGCGGGTTATCGCGGACGGCTCGATTTTGATTCGCTCGCCGATTTTCTGACGGGAACTTTGAGCGGCGGACGTTCGGCACGCGGCGATTCACAGCGCGACACCTTTCAAAATTCGCACACGCTCTATTTTCAGGACAATTTCCGCTTCAACAAAAATCTAACGTTTAATGCCGGTGTGCGTTGGGATTATCTCGGCGTGATCGGCGAAAAAGATAATCTGCTGAGCAATTTCGATTTCCGGCTTGGACTCGTTTCGGTCGGCACGAACGGTTTGGATAAACTTTATAGATCGGATTGGAACAATTTCAGCCCGCGTCTCGGGTTTGCGTGGGACATTACGGGCAAAAGCAAAACCGTTCTGCGCGGCGGTTGGGGATTATTTTACGACGCTTATTCGCAGGATTTTTTTACCGGACAACTGCCGTTCAATACCTTTAATCCGGGCGCGGCTTATAATCCGACGGGAGCGAAACCGATTCTTTTTTCGTTTTCAACGACTCCGACAATTGTCAATAATGTGCCGATTTTTACAGATTATCTGGATTCGGACGTTTTTGCCGTTGACCGAAATTTGCGAACGCCGTATATCCAAAATTTTAACTTGAATTTTCAACAGGAACTGGCGAAAAATCTGGTTTGGCAGGTCGGTTACGTCGGCTCGATCGGTACAAAACTTTTCCGTTACCGCGACATTAATCAGCCGATCAATCCGCGTGTTTCAACCGCCAGACCTTTTGACAACGGACCGTTTGCGCCGTCGGGCGGCACGTTTTTCTATGTCAATTATCTCGAAACGAGCGCGAATTCAAACTATAACGCGCTTCAAACAACCTTGAGCTTGCGCGATGTCAAAGGTTTTACGGCGCAGGTCAATTACACCTGGTCGCATTCGATTGACAATGCTTCGGACGGGCAGGATTACGTTGCCAATGCGACACAGCCCGATAACAGTTACCGCACCGATTTTGAACGCGGAAACTCTAATTTCGATGTCCGCCAACGCTTTGTCGCGACCATCAGCTATTCGGTGCCGAATTTCTTCAAATCGCAAAAATGGCTCGGCGAAGGCTGGCAGTTAAACGCCGTCGTGACGCTTCGCACGGGCAGTCCGTTTCACGTTAATTTCTTTGACGATTACAACGGCACGGGCGAATATTTCCCGCGTCCCGATCTGGTCGGAAATCCATATTCGGGAACCAGCACGCCCGACAATTTTCTAAATCTGACGGCGTTCAAAGTTCCTTGCACGCTCGATGCCGGCGGTTCGTGTATTCCAAGCACGTTTCATTTCGGAAGTTTGGGCAGAAATGCGCTGATCGGTCCGGGCTACAAGAATCTTGATTTTTCGGTTTTCAAGACGACGAAAATTACCGAAAACGTCAGTTTGCAGCTTCGCAGCGAGATTTTTAATATTTTGAATCACCCAAATTTTTCATCACCATTGTTGCCGAGTTTTGCGGCTGATGCGAGTTACAACGGAATTGACGCAACGGGGCGCGGGATCGGATTTTTGCCGATCACCGTAACGCCCGATGTTGGCATCGGCAATCCATTCTTAGGCGGCGGCGGTTCGAGAAATATTCAATTCTCGGCGCGTTTGTCGTTCTAAGTTTAGAAAAATAACCACAAACAAACCGCATTTGCTAAAAATAGTTTTGAGCAAATGCGGTTTGTTTGCAATTTTCTGATTAGATCTTTTGAAAAAATTAAAGATTTATTGGTTCAACGATTATTTTGCCCTTGGAATCTTTGTGCGAATTGCCGACACCGATTATTTTCCCGAGAATTTCGATTTCGTTTTCATTAAATAGTTTGGGCTCTCCGTCCACGATTTCCAAACAAACTAATCCGAAATCCGAATCATAAAAGCCGCACATTACAGAATCTGTAGAAATTTCGTGGATTGCCACCAGATCGCCGCGTTTAATGTTGTCTTTGGTCACGACCGCGAGCGAACCTTTTCGCAAACCGAATTTTTCCAGATGAGAATTTTTTATCCAGATGCCTTGATATTCCTGATAATGCGAGATCGAAGCGTGCAAAACCAGTTCAAGGGTTTCTCCACCGATTTCCTTTTCCGTGAAATTTTGCTTGATTGTTGGGGACTGTTTTTCTTTCAGCGCGGCTTCAAATTCTTTGACCAGGCTTTCGGCTCTTTCTTCGCTGATCTTTGTTTTTGCAATATGTGTGGCATCGGACAAACATAAAAAAGCTTTGGTCAAATCATCGAGATAAAGCAGAATTTTGGCTTTGGAAAGATACGTTTCAACCAGATAATCCGCGTTTTCACTTCTACTCAAAATCCTGATTGCCTTTTCGACAACTTTTAAGGCTTCCGTATATTTACCTTCGTCGCAGTAAATCGCCGCTTTGGTGTCGAGCGAGAATCCTTCGCGTGTGCGGTCTTTTACCTTTTTGAAAATCTCGACGGAATTGTCTATTGCTTGATGGGCTTCAATAAATCTGTTCTGAGATTTGTAAAGATACGCCAGATTGTTTTCAATCGTTCCAAGATAAATTTTATGATCGGATTTTTGATGGAAAAAACGTGCAGATTCGTAATATTTTAACGCACTTGTCGTTCTGCCGAGATTTCTCAATGTGACCGCCAGATTGGTGCAGAAACTACCTTGTAAAAAGTAACTTCCATATAACTGAAAATGTTTTTCAAGTTGCCGGAGGTTTTTTTCAACTTCATTGTATCTTGCGAGAGCGATGTAAATAACGGCTTTGGTTAAATTAGAATAAATCCAGGCATCACCGGTTTTATCAATAGAATGCGATAAAGCTTCTTCTATCCAAGTTTCAGCCTCAACCAGTTCACCGTTTCGCCAATAGGCAAGTGCCAGATAATTTTCACATTCGGCAATCTTTTCGACATCATAAATATCAAGAAAACGTTTACGTGCTTCGGTCAGTAAGTTTTTAGATTTTTCCTGCGAATTCGGGATTTGTTTGATATGCCCGAAAAATCCGATAAGCGCGCCGCATCGGAGGATAATTTCAGCGGCGGTGCGAGACGCAAAATCATCAACACTCGGAAAGGCTGTAGTGTCTTCCCAAATGTCCCGAAGTTCTGCGAGAGCCTCTTCATATCTGCCACATCTCTCAAGTTTGAACAGGCTTTCGATTAAAACCGAAGCGTCTGTGTGGAAAGTATTCATAACGAAATCAAGGCAATCTTTGATATTATAGGCGCGATACCAAAAAGTATCAACTCAAAATAAATCTCTTGGAGAAAAAACAATGAAAACAACAATTAAATTAATTTTGGTCGCGTGTATTTTTAGTTCAGTAGCTTTTGCCGACGGCGAAATGACCAATGGCGGAAAAACCTGCACGAGCGGCTGTTTAGTCGCAACTCAGCCGACTGAAATAGAACCGGTTAAAACGGAAACCGAAGATTCTATCTTAATGTTTGTTCAAAAATATCTGATTTCTATATTCGGATAATTATTGAAGAAATATAAAGGTCTATTTAATCGGACTTTTCCGAGAAAATTGAGGACTCGTCCATAATTTTCTCTTCTTTAATATTTTCGGAAGTTAAAACGACGACTTTTTGTCCGGCGGAATTGTTTTGATTACTTAACACTTCGCTGATAACTTCCAAACAAATTTGTCTGACAAATGCTCGCATTTGGTCGGTTAGTATAAGTGTGTCTTCATTTACAGCATCTTTTACAAATTTTGCGCCTTCCCCCGTCAAAAGCCAGTTAATTGAGTAGGAAGTTTTTTCTGAGATTGTTCGGAGAGTTTTTGAGTCGGGAAATCTGCCTTCCAAATAGTTTTTGGCGGCTTGGTAAGAGATATTCAACAATTGTGCAATTTCAGCAGGATGAGAACTGCCGCAAACTTCAATAAAACGCTCGATAAAGCCAATATCTTTCAAAATTTCTACTTTTTTGCTTGACATAACTTAACAACTGTGTAAAATAATAAACAATTGTTCACTTAATTGCAATAAATATTGAACAAAAAAGTTTTTTTTGAAAAGTTGAAAAATTATTAATTATTTTTTCTATTTTTTTTAGATAAGCAGTTGACTTATCGGTTGAAAAACAAATAAAATCAAGTTTCGTGTCGGCTGCACCCTGTAGTTGGCGCGGAAAAAGGGGAAGCGGTGTGGGAGACGTTTCCCCGCTAAAAATTTATACAAGTTTCACGTTGGCTGCACCCTGTAGTCGGCGTGGATAAAGGGGAAACGGTGTGGGAGACGTTTCCCCGCTTCAATTTTAAAGCGACCCGCCGGCGGCAAACGCCGAAGACCACGCCCATTGAAAATTATAACCGCCAAGCCAACCCGTAACATCGACAATTTCACCGATAAAATAAAGTCCTGAAATCTTTTTTGATTCCATTGTTTGCGATGAAAGTTCGTTTGTGTCAATTCCGCCGAGCGTTACTTCGGCTTTATGATAACCTTCGGTTTCATCAAACAACATTTGCCAATTGTTTAGATTTCCGGCGATGTTTTCGATTTCGCTACGGTTAAATTGATTTAAAGGTTTGTTTTGAGCAGTTTGTGCGGTGAAAATTTCGGCGAACCGGTGCGGCAGAACTTTACTCAAAAAATTATCAAGATTTTGTTTGCTTGTGCGGTTTTGTGCAAAAAGCGCAAGCGCATCAATATCCGGCAGCAAATTAATCGAAACCGGCTTTTTCTTTTGCCAGTAATTCGAGACTTGCAAGATCGCCGGACCCGAAAGACCGCGATGCGTGAACAAAATATTTTCACGAAAGGCTTGTTTATCTGAAGAAACCAGCGAATCAATCGAAACGCCGGCGAGCTTGCTGAAATTTTTGCCTTTTGCAAACACCAGCGGTACGAGCGAAGGTCTGGTTTCCGTTAGTTTTAAGCCGAATTGACGGGCGATTTTGTAACCGAAATCCGTCGCACCGATTTTCGGAAACGAAAGCCCGCCGGTGGCGATGACCAGATTTTCGCAAGTCAATAAGCCCTGATTGGTTTCAATCTCGAAAAAAGCGTTTTTGCGGACATCTTTTACCGTGCAGTTTGTGCGAATTTCGACTTTCGCTTTTGCACATTCCGCTAAAAGCATCTCAACGATAAGCCGGGAACTATCGCGGCAAAAAAGTTGTCCGAGTTTTTTTTCGTAGAATTCAATGCGGTGTTTTTTTACTAATTCAATAAAATCCTGAGGCGTGTAGCGAGCCAGCGCAGATTTACAAAAATGCGGATTTTGCGAAATAAAATTCTCGGCTTTGGTCTGAACATTTGTAAAATTACAGCGTCCGCCGCCCGAAATCAAAATCTTGCGTCCCGGCTGCGTGTTATGTTCGATAACTAATACTTTTCGCCCACGCTTTCCGGCTTCAATCGCGCAAAAAAGTCCGGCCGCGCCGGCACCGATAATGATTGCGTCAAATTTCATCAAGAAAATATCGCTCATTCAGGATATTCAAATGATGACGAATATGGCCGACCATAATATAAGCCAGAGCGCGCACCGAAACTTCCGCGTTGCTCGCCGTTCCGGTACGAAGCCGGGCATCGGAGTTAAGATTAGTAAAAAATAAGATGTTGGCGCGTCGAAGCAGAGATAGTTCTTCGACCAGATCGGTTAGTTTTACCGAATTGAAATTGGCATTTGCGATGTAATCGTCCTCGAACCCCTCGACCGGCGTTTTGTCCGCACGGGCAAAACGCAAAGCGCGATACGCGAAAATTCTTTCACAGTCAATCAGATGCCCGACGAGTTCTTTGATACTCCATTTGTCCGGAGCGTAGGCAAATGCGCCTTTTTCTTCGGGAATCGAGGCAAAAATGCTCGCTAATTCAGCAAGCTGGTTTTGCATTGCGGAATCAACATCATTTTCCGTGACGAGCAAAACATATTTTTCGTAATATCCGGCATATTCGTTTTTTTCAGGACGACTCATAGTATCAGATATCTTATCAAACATTAGGTTTTATTGAAATTTGAACAAGAATTATTTCTGATTACAAACAATCGTATGCGCCTCGCGCAAATCGGTTTCAATTTTGAGCCGGGTTTTTTCGCTTTCTTCTCTTAAAAGACAGATCACATTAGCTTTATGCTGTTTGATACATTTTCCTTTGGCGTGTTTTTTGATGTCGCCGAGAAGCGAATCGGTTTGACCGATGCAGACAAATTTAAGATGACCTTTACCGCGTTGGTCGGTTACTCGTTTTGAGATAACATAAATTGCCGAACCGTCTTTTAACTCCGCATCAATCGAAAAAACCTCGAAATCATAACGCCCGCTTTTGCCGCGAACAACTGCCGAACCGATCGGCTTAACTTTTTTCTTGATTGGTTTTTGAATGATCGGCGGAATGACGATTTCAAGTTTCTTGGCGGTAGTTTTTTTATTTCCGGTGACAGGTTTGATCTGAATTATTTTCGGTTTTTTCGCCGCCACAGCCGTCGCGGTTGTTTCTTTCTTTTGTTTGGAAGGTTGATTTATCGTTGCCTTTTTGTTTGTTTTTGGCGAAGCGATGGAAACTTTTGCGGACGTTTCGGCTTTCGATCTCTTTGTGATTTTATCCGCAACGACAATAGGTTTCTTTTTTGAAGCGACCAAAGTTTCTTGTTTGGAAACTTTCGATGAAATTGGCTTTCCGACTTTTGGGGCAATATTATCAGGCGATTTGATTTTCTTTGGTGCGCGTTGCATATAAGACATTGTATCGCAAATGAAACGCTATTTCAAATCGAAAAAAGCTAACTTTGGGTGATAAATAAGTATCTTTGTGCAGACATCGGCATTAACATTTCTTCAAATTTTACGCGATTTTTTAGCAATTCATCGCGCAGAGAGTTCCCGCTGAAAAAAAGCAGAGAGCAATCTTTTGACCATTTTAAAAGTTTAGGTAATTTAGCGGTAAATTTATCAAGTGCGCGGCAAGTAATGTAGGAAACATCAGGTTTTTGTATTTCTTCAAATTGGCAGTTGATGATTTGAGCGTGGTTTTCCAATTCAAATTTGGTCAAAACTTCGTGCAAAAAAGTTGCTTTTTTCAATTTTGATTCGATCAAAACGCCGTCCAAATCTTCGCGCACGAGCAGGCAGGGAATTGAAGGAAGTCCGGCACCGGCTCCGACATCGGCGAATTTCGCATTTTGCGGAAGATATTTGAGCAGGGTCAGCGATTCGAGAATGTGACGCACGGCAAATTCTTCTTCGGAACAGGGCGCGACGAGATGAAGCAGCGCGTTGTTACTTTGCACGAGTTCGTAGTAATCGGCAAGTTTTTCAACTTGTGATTGGTCCAAATTCAGGTCGAAATTCGGTTGATTTGTTCGAAGTCCTTCAATAAATTTTTCTTTCATTTTCGAGTCTATTATATTTTTTATAAAAATCCTTGCAAAAAAGATTTTTACATACGTTCTTTTGATTAAAATCAGAGTTGATTTTTTTGGAAATTAATGAATAATAACGACAGTTACAAACTTAGTTTTCCCCAAAAACGCAACAATATTGAAAATAAAATGGAGGTTCTATAATGAACGTATCGAAATCAATTATGAAAACTATTAATCAAACCGCTCTGGCGGTTGTGTTTTGTTTATTAACTTTAACATCCGTCTTTGCTTTAACCAATGAAAATCACAATTTATCGTTAAATAATGAGGTAAAAAAATCGTTTAAGCCCAGTGCGATTTTTAATAGTTGTTGGATTGACTATAATATTACCGAAGACGGCACCAAGGGAATGCGGATTCATGTAAATTTTGAAGTTACCGGACTGAAAGGTATTGATTCAAAACTTGTTGCTCGCGTTCAGAACGAAGATGGGGATAACCTGAACAGTGACAGCGAATCATATTCAAATAGCAACGGTGAATTGGAAACGTCGTTTGAAATGAGACCCGGTTTTCCGACGACGGTTTATAAAGATGCAACTATGTTCCTGCCTTATAGCGAAATCAATGTGCGGAAAGGCGTTTGGACTTTAAAACTTGATATTGACTTAAGCTATGAAAACGGCGATTTGATTCAGCATCTGACATATAAAGAATTTGAGTTCACACAGACCGTCGGTGATGATGTGGACGACACAAATGGAGATATCAGCGCGACCGTCAAAAGAGTTTGGGTTGACTATAATGTGACGGAAGGCAACAGAAAAGGAATGCGGATTCATGTTAATTTTGAAGTGACCGGACTGAAAGGCGTTGATTCGATGATCACTGCCCGTGTTCAAAAAGAAAACGGCGATTATTTGACCAGCACCAGTTCTTATTCAAACGGTGAGGGACAACTGCAAACCTCATTTGATATGAAGCCCGGTTTTTCGCCAGCGGTTTATGAGGATGCCACAATGTTCCTGCCGTACAACGAAATCATTTTGCGGAAAGGTGTTTGGAGTTTGAAATTTGACATTGACCTAAACTATGAAAACGGTGATTTGATTGAGCATCTCGTATATGAGGAGTTTGACTTTACCAGATAATCATTGAAAAAAATGAAAAAAAGCGAGAGATTCAAAATCGAATCTCTCGCTTTTTTGTACAAAAATGGTGCGGACGAATACTTTTGAACATTCACAGTAAATGATTGTAACTACATATAGTTACACACTGCCAAAAACAACATTTACTACTTTTTGACCGTTCGGCTCTCAAAACCTGAATAATTTCTTGATTTTATCTTTAAATTCCATCTCTTCAATCTCTGCGTTTTTGACCTCATTAAATATCTTTTTGACTTTCGTTTCGCTAAAACGAAAGTCGATTATTAAGAATTAGCCACTAACTTGATCTTAGACAAATCAAAGGCTGTAAGCTGTGTATTTTTAATAATAACAACTTAATTCTACGCGGGTTAGATTAAACAATTATCCACTAATCGCAATATAATCACTAATCAAAACAAAAATTCGGCGTGTTTTTAGTGTTTGCGCGTGGACAGTTTTTCACATAATTTTTCAAATTCATTTAATCTGACACGTGTAGAATTAAGAAAACTGTCAAAATTGAAGTCAATTTTTCATCGAAATTATTTGAAATGTGGTGACAATAATTGAAGATTTATGACAAATTCACCAATTCTTGTTTTTCAATTAGTGTTTTAGCGAAACGCAGTTAAGGAACGTGTAAAAAATAAGTTATAACAGTTTAAAAAAACTTGCTCGTTTAGTAGCCGCTCTAAAGACCGCGTTGTCCGGCGGTCAAAGACCGAGCCTCTAAACGATGAGGTAGGTTTTTCTAACCGTTATAACTTATTTTTTACATATTCCTAAGCTAAATTATTATCTACATGTTCCTAAATGGAAATATCTCCTCGTCGCATCGTCGCATCGTCTCATCGTCTGACTTTTTCCTCGCTCGTCAAGTCGAGCATTTCAGCGGTCGGTTTTAAGATCGGCAGAAAATAGATCAACGCCATCGAAATAATCAGCGCGATCGTACAGGCAATTCCGCCTTCGATGCCGTAGCTTTCGCCCGTCAGCCACGCCGGACCGGAATCAATTTCACGCAAGACCGGCGCGGTTGTAAATTGTGTGATGCCGCTGACCTCAACACCGAAAATCGCGCCTTGAAACCAATTCCACATTAAATGAATACCGAACGGAAACCATAAATTCCGCGTTTTCAGATAAGCCGCGCCGAGCCAGATTCCGGCGAGCGCAGTGTTGATCGTCGAAATGATATTTGAGTTATCATTGTCGAGATGCGCCATCGCGAAAAAGAGCGAAGTCAGCGCAATCGCAACCCAGGCAAGCTTTGATCGGGAAAGAGTTTGCAGAAGATAACCGCGAAAAAAGACTTCTTCAAAAGCCGCGCCGAAAATGAAGATCACAAGCGAAGAAGAGAGCGTCAAAAGCATTGCGGTGCTGCCCGCCGAATCGTTATATTTAAATTTCAAACCGCCGCCGGCGAACGCGAAAAAAGCCGCGACGGCAATCGAAAACGCGCCGATCAGCGAGCCTAAACACAGGTCTTTGAACCAATTTTTCGTGAACCAACAGCCGAGTGCGCGAAACGGTAAATCTTCAAACAATTTACCGTAAAGCCAGCCGAAGAACACGACAAGGACAAATAAAACCGAAGATTCTACCAGAGAACCCGCTAAACTTTTCCGTGAAAAACCAATCGGCAGAGCAGACAAAAGGGCAATTATTCTCGTTAACGAATGATATGCAGTGAAAATGAAGGTAAACAGAAAAATTGAGAATCGCCAACCGCTTCTGAGCCGTCCGCATTCGTTGAAAAAGATAGTTTGAAGGTTCATAAATTTATTTGAGTTTAGCCGAATTCGGCGCAACCGACAACGGCAAATAAATTTGTGTTAAAATTGCAAAAATGAAAGAGCCGAAACAAATTGGAGTGAAACGCAAATTGCCGTGGCTTTTGGGCTTGACGGTCTTGCTTCTATTGACATTCCTGATTCTGCTGCAAACTTCAAACCTCTGGAAAACATTTACGATTGAAACGGCGGGCGATACGCTTCTGCTTTACGCGTTGTCATCGCTCAATTTCTTTGCATTTGTTATTTTCGGGTTTATTCTGCTCAGAAATCTGACAAAATTGATGCGCGAACGCCGCGCTTTTCAGCTCGGCGCGAAGATCAAAACTCGTCTGTGGCTTTATTTTTTCGCGGTCAGCATCTTGCCGATCATTGCAATGGCGGGCTTTTCATATCTTTTTATGAATCGCGCACTCGAACGCTGGTTCACTTCAATTCCCGAAAACGTCATCCGCGAAGCCCGCGAAGTTCAGAATCAGGCGATCAAATCGCAGGCTGAAAAACTGAGCCAAACAACGCAGATGCTCGTCGTTAGTCTGGATAAACAGGGGTTTACGAACGAAGATTTGCAGCACATTGCCGAAGCCGGAAACTTGACGCACATCGAAATTCTTTCCAAAACAAATAAGACGATCGTCTCTTACGAAAAACCGCTCAACGCGGAAGAAAAAACGGAAGCCGATAAATTGCTCGAATTAGTTCGCAATGGACGCACCGACGAACCTGTTTTGCGCGATAGCCGCGGATACGATGCCGCGCTTGCCGTTTTTCCCGACGGCAGAAAATTGCTTGTCATTCCCGATTTATACGCCGAAGCAAATGTCAGCCAACTGGTTGATAATTCGCTCAGCGAGTTTGAAGATTTAAAGAAAAAACAAGTGACGGTCAGGCAAATCGGGCTTTCGACGCTCGGAGTTTTGACGTTTCTGCTGATTTTTGCATCAAGCTGGACGGCACTTTATATTGCACGCGGTTTGACCGTGCCGATCAAGGCGCTCGCGGAAGGCGCGGACGAGATCGCGCAGGGAAATTTCGGGCATCGGGTCGAGGTTTTGGCGGAGGACGAACTCGCGCTGCTGGTCGAATCGTTTAACCAAATGTCCGCCAAACTCGAAGAAAATTCGGCGGAACTAAGCGAACGGCAAAGATATATCGAAACGGTTCTGCAATCGCTTCCGACCGGTGTAATTTCATTTGATGCCGGCAATAAGGTAACGACGATCAATAGATCAGCCGTTCAGATTCTCAAACTTGAGGATGCCGATTTTGCGGATTTTGAACTCGAAAAATTGGTCAGCGAAGAAAATCGGGTCGTTCTGGAAAGGCTTCTCAATCGCGCCAAACGCATCGGACAAGCGAGTGAACAGACCGTTTTGCAACGTGAAAATACTGATGGCAGCGCGGAAACTAATATGAGTTTGCCGGTCGCTTTGACCGCGACCGCGCTGCCGCGCTCATTTGGCGGAGCAAGCGGCGTCGTGCTCGTCATTGAAGATCTGTCGGAACTTATCACCGCGCAGCGCGCTTCCGCCTGGCAGGAAGTGGCGCGCAGAATGGCGCACGAAATCAAAAATCCTCTGACACCGATTCAGCTTTCAGCGGAACGCATCGCGAAACGCTTCGCTCATTCGCAAGAAGAGGAGAAAAGGAGAAAAGGAGAAAAGGAGAAAAACGGAAACGCAAAAATCGAAGGCGGAAGCCTGCGCGTGAGCAAGGGCGCAAATTCCAAAGACCAAAAACCAAAGCCCGAAGACCAGACCACAAAAGTCATCAAAGAAGGAACGGAAACGATTCTCAGGGAAGTTCAGAGTTTAAAGGCAATGGTTGATGAGTTTTCACGCTTTGCACGGCTGCCGAACGTCAAACTCGAAAACGGAAACCTGAACGAAATTGTCCGGCAATCCGTCGTGCTTTACGAAGACCGCGACACGCTGATCGAACTAAACCTCGCCGAAAATCTGCCGAACGCGATGATTGACGAAGAACAATTAAAACGCGTCTTCGTCAATCTGATCGAAAACGCGGTGGAGGCTTTTGATAAAACGCAGGAAGACAAACGAATTACGGTCAAAACATTCTACGACAAAGCGCGTGATCTGATTGTTGCCGAGATTAGCGACAACGGAAATGGCATCACACCTTCGGACTTTCAGAAACTCTTCCAGCCGTATTTCTCAACCAAAGGACGCGGCACAGGTCTTGGTTTAGCGATTGTCCAAAGAATCGTTTCCGAACATCACGGCAAGATAAAAGCCGTTAATAATTCTCCGCGCGGCGCGAAATTTATTGTAGAATTACCTGTGATTGTTTGAGGTGAAATTATGACAGATATACAAACTTTAGAAATTTTAGATGTTTTGAAAACTCTCCCATCGGAAAAGGTTGCCGAAGTTAAAGATTTCGCCGTATTTTTGCGCGAACGCTACGGCAAAAGCGAAACAATTGACGAAAGCGATGAATGGACGAATGAAGATTTGCAAGATGTTGCAAATGCTTCTCATCCGTCGAAAAAGAAAACATCAGCCGAACTTCTCGCGGAAATTGCGGCTTTGCCAATGGAAGGAAACGGAGAAAAATTCTCAAACCGTGACCACGACCGAATTTTATACGGGCAGGCAAATGAGAAATGATTTTTGTTGATTCAGGCGGTTGGTTTGCGAGTGTTGTAACGGACGATGAAGACCATGAAGCGGCGAAAATTTGGCTGGAAGAAAACACCGAGCTTTTATTGACCACGAATTACATTGTAGATGAAACACTCACTTTGCTTCGTGCCAGAGGCGAAAATCAGAAGGCTTTAGAAGTCGGCAGATTGTTTTTTGATGGCGCGTTGGCAGAAGTTTATTATTTGACCGAAGAAGACATATTTGAATCTTGGAAGGTTTTTGAGTCTTTTTCGGATAAAAAATGGAGTTTTACCGATTGTTCAAGCAAATACATCTGTGAAAAATTCGGAATTTCTCACGCTTTTTCGTTCGACAAACATTTTCGGCAATTCGGAACGGTGATTGTTGTTCCATAAATTAAATGTCCAATTCAGTTTTAATCGTTGATGACGAGCGCGGAATCCGTGAAACTTTGCGCGGAGTCTTGGAAGACGAAGGTTTTGAGGTCGAAACCGTCGAGACGGGCGAAGCTTGCTTAAAAGCTGTCGAAACGACACATTTTGGTTGTATTTTGTTAGATATTTGGCTCGGCGACGGGATTGACGGGCTTGAAACTCTTAAGAAATTGCGCGAGAACGGAAGTGATTCGGCCGTCGTGATGATCTCGGGTCACGGAAATATCGAAACCGCCGTTAATGCGACCAAACTCGGCGCGTTTGATTTTATCGAAAAACCTCTGAGCCTTGAAAAAACTGTCCTGACTGTCAGAAACGCGATCAAACAAAGAGATCTGGAGCGCACAAACGCCCAATTGACCGAACAACTCAGCCACGAATACGAAATGGTCGGCGCGTCCGTCGCGATGCGCGCACTTCGCAAACAGATCGCGATCGTCGCGCCGACTGACGGGCGGGTTTTGATCTCGGGCGAATCAGGCACCGGTAAAGAATTGGTCGCACGCGCGATTCACGCGCAATCGCGCCGCAGAAATCTCCCGTTTGTTGAGATAAATTCCGCCGCGATCCCTGAGGATCTGGTCGAATCGGAGCTTTTCGGACATACGAAAGGCGCATTTTCGGGTGCAATCCAAGCGAAAAAGGGGAAGTTTGAGATCGCCGACGGCGCGACGCTTTTTCTTGACGAGATCGGCGATATGTCGCCGCGTGTGCAAGCAAAAATGCTGCGCGTTTTGGAAGAGCAGCGTTTTGAACCGATTGGCAGCAACACTCCGTTAAAGGTTGACGTGCGCGTCATCAGCGCGACTAACAAACCGCTTTCGGGTTTGATCGAAAACGGTGATTTTCGCGCCGATCTGTTTTATCGTCTGAACGTCATTCCGTTTCAGATTCCGCCGCTTCGCGAACGTCTTGAAGATGTGCCCGAATTGGTTGAGTATTTCAACCGCAAGTTTTCGCTTGCCTACGGCAAAAAACTCAAGGAATTTTCGGGGGAAGCGATCGAATCTCTGCAAAATTACGCGTGGCTCGGCAATGTCCGCGAACTTAAAAACACGATCGAGCGTGTCGTCATCATGGTCGCAAAGCAAAGAATCTCGGCGGACGATCTGCCGAAATTCAACGTTTTGGACGAACCGATCGCCTCGTCGTTTCGCTTTCCGTCGTTCAAAGATGCAACCGACGCTTACCAACGCGAATTTATCCTGCACAAACTCACAGAATACGACGGCAATGTCGCAAAGGCGGCCGAATCAATGGGCGTTGACCGCAGCCATTTGTATCGGCGTATGAAAAACCTCGGCATTCAGAGTAAGGAAAAATTGGCTTAGTCCACGAAATACACGAAGAAACCTGACAAATCAGAAAAGTTGAGCGGTAGCAAACACTTTCGTTTTCATTCAAGTTGATTACTGAAAAACCTGCTCGCTACCACTCGCTATACTGATTTCAGAAAATCCGAAATCCGAAATCCGAAATTTGGATCTACTGATCTTTTTTCATTTGCAGTTTGATCCCATAAACAATGGCGCAGACAAGTCCGATTCCGATCAGGGAATAGGGAATACACAAAATAGGCAAGAGCCATTGATAACTTTTTTCACTACTGTTAACCGTGTCATCGTTGAAATTAAAAGCATTAAGAAAATTCAAGACAACTATGTATAACATTCCGACCGATAGAACAGCCCATATAAATAATGAGCATAGGGATTGGAAGACAATTTCCAACTTCCATTTTTTAGCCTGAAACAAGGCAATAGCAGGCAGAAGGATGAGAAACAGCGGGGTCAGTACACCAACGAGAAATGTCACGAGATAGGTAATTGATTCGAGAATGTCCTTCATTTTAATTTACCACATAAGAAACAATCCAATTATTGATTGAGCCGAACCATTCCACCCAACCATCTTTTTTTTGTGTATTATGCGGAACGTTCCGGCATATGTATCTTAATATGCGGGATATTTATAAAGCATTTTGCTGAATTCTGCAACTGAAAAGGAAAGCCTTGAAAGACTTTCCTTGAAAAATTGCATTTGTTCAGAGTTCAAACTTTAGTTTGCTCCGTGGCATTTCGTCAGCAGAAGCACGCTGAAGCGTAAACTCTAAACGAAAAACTAAATTACCAATGAAAATCACGGAACGTAGGCAGAAATATTCAGATATTCGCTTACCCCTATGGATAAGCCTCAAGACCGGCTCTCATAGCCCCTTCGATTGTTCCATCAACCTGCCCTGAGCCCGGAAAAAACCAATCCTCAGAGTCGTATTTATTGCTGCTGTATTTGTAGATTGCGAATTCCCAATTGTTAATGCTTCCCGAATATTCCAGACGACAAATCTGGCTTGGTCTTCCAAAATCCGACCGATCAAGGTATAAAAATTTTCCTTTGTAGCGGGTAGAATAATGATACTTGGGATTTTTAATTATCTCGCGGTTAACTTGCTGAACTATCTCTTCAATCTTTATCTTTAGCCCGATTGGAATAGCTCCTGTTTTTTTGGGTTTGGTTGGCATATTTTTTGAATGTTATTCAGACTTCGATTTACACGTTGAGCGATTTTGAAGCGAGTTCAGGCTAGATGCAGCCTTCAATTACCGGTTACGCCACAACATTTTTTGAACTTCTTGCCGCTCCCGCATGGACAGGGTGCATTGCGACCGATTTTCTCTGACTTTTGCGGCTGAGGCTGCGGATTTAAAGCCTTTTCTAAATCAGATATATCTTCCGGCTTATCCGGTTCAAATCCAATGATGTAAATCCACTCATGTTCGGCGCAGATCGCTGTTACTTGACGCGCTCGTTCTTCTGACTGAACGCGCATAATTATCGGTTTTTTCGTCGTCCCAAGTTTAGCCATATTTTTCTTAGCGGGGTTGTCTATCTTCTTTTTTTCTTCCTCCGTTGTTTTATTCTGTTGCTATATCTCAGTTGTATCTCTGAACCGGTTTTTGCTTGGTTGGTGCGCTTGAATAGTTCGTAATGCAGCTTCAAGCGTTCGACATATTTTTCATCGGTTAAAAGCTGCTCAAACAAACCAAGCAAAACGGGTGAGTATTTGGTTTGAGTGTTTATTGGATCAAGCGAAGGTCCCTTGCAGTCAAAAGCGATTTCTTTGTCTCCCAGCCATCTTTCGTAGAACTCCAAATTCTCCCAGCCAAAGTTTAATGTCGCCCAAACTTTCGAATCGGTGGTCGGGGTCATCACATTAATTATGACCCGACGGCAGTCGCAATCAACTTTGTTGCAATAAAGTTCTATAAACCCATACTCACCATCGGGAAGATCATCTCTCCCGCGAACAGTAATCGTTCTTGTTTCATTGACTGCCAGATCAGGATACTTAGTATAAAACGGAATCATTCGTATAATAATCCTCTGTTATTCAAAGGTCAAAATGCTATCAGATAGCGAATTTTGATGCAAGTGCCTAACGGCGGAAATCACCGTGCCGAGCCCGATAACGCACGATTTGAAAGAAACCCGTTGATAAAAGACAAACCGGCGCGACTTAAGGATGATTGCTTGTTGGGCGGCGCGCAGATTTCACAAGAACTATGAATTCCAGTAAAATTACCCGATATGAATAGCGAAATCTTACTTTATCAAACCGAAGACGGCTTAACCAAAATTGAAGTCGCGTTGGAAAATCAGGGCGTATTCAAAGTAGAAATTTTTCTTTGAGTCATCGAAGATGACAAACATTATAGCCTAGCGAGAA
>JANPDZ010000195.1:0-4557 GCA_031431735.1 Acidobacteriota bacterium
GCGGAAACGCAAGCAAATAAAGCCTTACTTCAATTAGGCTGGACATTTGAAAAGACTGAAAAGACGCAAATTGAAGAAAAACTTTTATCAAACGAAGAAAAATTCAAAAAACTATTTCCGTTTATTGAAAAACGCCGACATTTACAAGATATGGCGATTGAGATTGCGGCAGAATTAACGGACGCAGGAATTGCGGTCATCGAATCGCCGATGGGCGAAGGCAAAACCGAAGCCGCGATGTTTCTGGCGGAAACTTGGAATTCAAACCTCGATCAAAAAGGTTATTATTTCGCCTTGCCGACACAGGCAACAAGCAATCAGATGTTCGGGCGCGTTGAAGATTTTCTCAAAAAATGTTTTCCAAATCGCAACGTGCATTTACAACTGACACACGGACACGCTTCGCTTTCCGCCGAATTTGAAACGCTCAAAAAGAATTTTCAAAACATTCAGGGCATTCATGAAGAATGTTCGGGCGATGATTGCGTTCCGCACGTCGTCGCGGCGGAATGGTTCACTTATCGCAAACGCGGATTGCTTGCACCGTTTGGTGTTGGCACGGTTGACCAAGCGTTGATGGCGGTTTTGCAAACCAAGCACGTTTTTGTTCGCCTGTTCGGTCTGGCGCATAAAACCATCATCATTGACGAAGTTCACGCCTACGACGCATATATGTCCACACTGCTCGAACGCTTGCTCGAATGGCTCGCCGCGCTCTCGTCGCCGGTCGTTTTGCTGAGCGCAACTTTGCCGATAAATCGTCGAAACGCTTTGATTAAGGCTTATCAAAATGGTTTGGGTGTTGGAACAGGTGAAATTCAAAAGGCAGATTATCCGCGAATTTCTTACGCGACCGATTCAACAATAAAGGTCAGACACATTAATTCTTCAACGAAAACTCAAACTTTGCATATCAAAAAAGTT
This sequence comes from Acidobacteriota bacterium, assembly GCA_031431735.1. Classification (GTDB taxonomy): domain Bacteria; phylum Acidobacteriota; class Blastocatellia; order Pyrinomonadales; family Pyrinomonadaceae; genus JAFDVJ01. The sequence goes on from JANPDZ010000195.1 coordinate 925, forward strand.
GATGAAAATTTCATCGCTAATTTGAAAGCGAAACTCGAAAAAGACGACGGTTGCGTGGCGATAATTTGCAACACAGTCAAGCGTTCACAAGACATCTACGAACAGCTTTCAAACGATGGTTTTTTCAAAGGAAATGCCAATGATGATTTACCGAAACTTGATCTGCTTCATTCACGTTTCCGCTTTTGCGACCGCGACGAAATCGAAAAAAGAGTTCGCATCAGATTCGGCAAAGAAGGCGAAAAAGTTTGGGTTACGGAAAACGGCGAAGAAATTGAAAAGAAAGTCAAACGTCCCGATTTTGCAGTTTTAGTTTCAACCCAAATCATCGAGCAATCGCTCGACATAGATTTCGATTTAATGATTTCCGACCTCGCCCCGATTGATTTGCTTTTGCAACGTGCTGGCAGACTGCATCGACACGGGAGAAAACGTCCACAAGAATTTGAATTACCAACGCTTTGGATTGTCGAATCGAAAATTAAAGACAACGGTTTACCGAATTTTGAAAACAGTATCGTTTATGACGAACACATCTTGCTTCGCACTTGGCTGATTTTGAAGGAAATCGAAAAAATCGAAATTCCAAAAGAAATTGAAGATTTGATTGAATCGGTTTATGACTTGGAAAAGTTATTTGAAAGTTCAGATGAGAACCTAAAAAACTTCTGGCAGACATCTTTGGAAAAATGTTTGAAAGATGTGGAAGCTGAAAAAGAGCAAGCCAAGTATCGTTATATCAAAAAGCCGAAATTCAGCCAACACATCAGCGGAATTTTTGCCGGAACACTCGAAGAAGATTCGCCCGACATTCACCAAACATTGCAAGCCGCAACCCGTTTGACCGAGCCAACGGCGACTGTTATTTGTCTTTGGGAAAAAGACGGCAAAGTTTTTTTGGATGAAAAATTTACGCGGGAAATTGATTTGAACAAAAAGCCATATTTAGAGTTGAGGAAAGAACTCTTGCGGTATTCCGTTAGTGTTTCAAGCAAATCAGTAGTTTTCAAATTTTTCAAGGAAGAAGTTCCAAAAGGTTGGCAGGAATCGGCTTTGCTTCGCCATCATCGCATTCTTAAATTTGACGAAAATAGAAATTGTGAAAAATTCGGACATATTTTCCGATTAGACGAAAAACTCGGATTACAAATTATACAGGTAATCAAAAGTTGATGATTAGATACAGGAATACGCACGAAGTAAGAGCGCACAGAACACATTTACTTCGTGCATACTTCCGCAATATAGCGATTTTTGGCTCCACATGCGTAGAGAAAGTTTTTAAGAAAGTTTTTACTTCTCGCAAATATACGGTTCATCTCCACATAAGTAGAGAGAGTATTATTCATTGTCTAATTTATGACGAAAAAATTCAAGAAAAGAAAAAAATGAGAAATTCCATACTTTTCACATATATACTTCATATTAGACTTGCATTTTTTTTTTAGATTTGTTACAACGATTAATGACAGGCTGGCGGTAGTCAACAAAAATATTATGAAAGAGAGGAAAATATGTTTAGCTTTAACCTAATCGAAGAAAAATGGTTGTCGTGCGTGATGGACGACGGCTCGTTGCAGAATTTGAGTTTGCGTTATGTTTTAGCGGACGCGACTGAGATTCGGGAAATTATCAGCGATTCGCCGCCGATAACGATTGCTCTGCATCGTTTGCTGTTGGGAATTTTGCACCGCGCTCTAAACGCGCCGCAAAATTACGAAGATTGGAACGATTATTGGCAGGCAAAAACTTGGAATAAAGAAGGAAAATTGGACAAATATTTTGCCGATTGGAAACATCGGTTTGATTTATTCGATGACAAACGCCCGTTTTATCAAGTCGGTTCGATAAAAGACAGCGTTCAAAATGGTGCGATAATTCAGCTTTATTTTCAAGGAAAAAACAACGCCACGCTTTTTGAGCATTCGACCACCGGCGAGCCGAAAGCGGTTTCTCCGGCGGAAGCCGCGAGATTTTTGGTTGCGTTTCAAGGTTTCGATTTCGGCGGAATCAAGGCTGACGGTTCGGCACAAACCGCGCCGTTATTGCAAAGCGCGATTGCCTTAGTGCGCGGAGATAATTTGTTTGAAACTTTGATGCTGAACTTTCACGCTTACAACGAAGACGACGAAATGCCATTTGAATTTAAGTTCAGCAATGATTTACCGGCTTGGGAACGTGCGGGCGAAACCGAAGTAAAAGACAGACAAACTCAAGGTTATGTTGACCTTTTGACTTGGCAAGCACGAAGAATACTTTTACAGCCCGAAAAAAATGAAAACGGTGAAATTGTAATCAAAAATACCGTCATAATGCGCGGTTTTCAGTTTCCGAAAAACTATCAGCGCGAAAATGAAGAAACGATGATGGCTTTCAAAAAGAGTAAAACGGAAGGCTATTATTCGGTGGGATTTAACGAAAACAAAGCACTTTGGCGCGACAGTCTTTCGCTTTTTCAAACTGTTAAAGATGAAAAATATCGCCCGAAAATGTTGGATTGGCTAAACAATCTGATTTATGACGGCGTTTTGCAACGCACAAGCATTTTTCCAATAGAATTTTATGGACTCGCCGCCGATAAAGGAAAACTTTTGTTTTGGCAGCAGGATAAATTTAATTTGCCGCTTTCCTATCTTGACAATAACGAATTGTTGGAAGATTTGAAAACTGCAATTCAATTTGCCGAAGACATTGCGGGCGTTCTCAAATTCGCCGTCAAAAATTTAGCGGAAAAATTAGAAACAAAAGCGGACAGTTTTTCAGCGATGTCAATTTACTGGGCAAGTTTGGAAACTCGTTTTCAAAAACTGCTTTCCGCTTTGCCGAATGACAAAAAAGCGGCAATGCAAGATTGGTTCGAGTTTGTTGACGAAACAGCAAAGCAAGCATTTGACGACACGGCAAACAGTTTGAGCGGTTCGGCGAATGAGCAAAAGGCGATTGTCGAAGCTGAAAGTTCTTTTTATCGAACACGAGCGAAATTGTTGAATCAAAATTCGCCGTATCGTGAAAATCTACCAAATTACAAAACAAAAGGAGGAACTTAAATGAGTGAACAAGCAACACAAAAACAGACGCTTGACGATGGTTTTATCAGTTATTTGGAAAGCGTTTTGAAACGGGATGACCGCGCAGTTTTGGCGCATCTGCGGCGCGGTTTGGGCAAAGAGCCAGGAACGGCGATGGAAATGTTTCCCTATATGGCGCGTTTTGTCCAAAACTCTTATCGAAGCGAAGAAAACGCAATTTTTATGGTCGCTTCGCTGTTCGGGTTGTATCCGACTTACAGTTGGAAATCGGACGAAAAAGGCAGGAACAATCTTGGCAAATCTATGTCGTTTTTGAAAGACGACAGCGGCAGCATCGAAAAGCGTTTTGTCGCTTTGCTAAATGCGGACGAAGAAGATTTGCCCAATCATTTACGCCAAATTATCAGTCTCTTGAAATCGAAAGAAGCACCGATAAATTGGCACAAACTTTTACGGGATATTAAACAATGGAATCGCTCAGACAGAAAAATTCAACGTGAATGGGCGAAAGGATTTTGGGGCTTTACAAATACGGAAAACACAGAAAAAGGAGAAGAAAAACAATGATTTTAGAACTACATTTAATTCAAAACTTTGCACCATC
>JANPDZ010000196.1:0-5181 GCA_031431735.1 Acidobacteriota bacterium
CGAATGTGCCTGCACCGATTGGACCCGAAAACCCATAGTGGTAAGTAGCCGAAACTTCGGGGGAAGGAGCTGCCCCTAGGAACATAAACTTTCCTTTTTCAGGTGAAACAACAAGTCGTTTTTCGGGAGGGGCGGCTGGTACTGTTGCCCATGCTTCAAGGCTTCCTGCCGTTATTTTTTAAGAAAAAAACCTCCCCGCTGGCAAGCCGGCGAAAACGGCAACCGATGCATCGTCTTCCGCTTGGTCGGAAAGCAATGCCTTTTTTCCACAATCCTCTACGATTGCCTTATGCAACAATGGCAGGTAAATGGCCAAACTCAACAACTCATTGCTGATGACGAGAGCGAATCTTTCAAGTCGGCTTCTCAGGGCTGCTTCCCCGCTAAAACGGATATTAACCAAGGTGCGCAACTCAATGGCGGTGGTGGTGGTAAGGGCATGATTGCTCACCAAATCCTGAACAAGTGTTTCCTCCACCTCAAATTCAGCATGGCCAAGCAAGCGGCATCGCATGGGTGCAGGCAGCTCCCATTCGGATGCAGAACGCCACTCGTCCCAGTTTTCCGAACGGTTGCGGCGGTTTGAATTAGAAGCGAAAACTGCTTCAGGTCTTAATCATCCAAACATCATCACGATTTACGAAGTCGGTATCGAAGACGAGCGGCTTTTTATCGCGACCGAACTTGTTGACGGCGATACTTTGCGCGAAAAGATCAATTCGGGCGATCTTTCCAATCTTGACGCGCTAAAAATAGCCGAACAGGTTGCCGATGCACTCGCCGTCGCACACGAAGCGCACATCGTTCACCGCGACATCAAACCCGACAATATAATGATTCGCAAAGACGGCATCGTGAAAATTCTCGATTTCGGTCTTGCGAAACCGATTTTTGGCCAAAATATCGGTGCCGAAGACGAAACTGTGCGCCTTGTTAAGACGCAGCCCGGAATGGTTATGGGAAGCGTTCGCTATATGTCGCCCGAACAGGCTCGCGGCAAGGAAACTGACGAACGCACAGACGTTTGGAGTCTCGGTGTGGTGCTTTATGAGGCATTAACCGGTAAAAATCCGTTTGAGGGCGAAACGGTCAGCGACTCGCTGGCGGCAGTCATTCATATCGAACCGCCGCCGCTCAAAGACGCGCCCGAAGAATTGCAGCGAATCATCCGCAAAGCCCTCAAGAAAAAATCCGGCGAACGATATCAGAGCATCAAGGATTTTTCGCTTGATTTGAAGGATCTTCGTTCTGAAGCCGAGCATAATTCGGGAGAGTCGCGGCTCAGCCAATTTGCCAAAACCGTCAGCGTCAAAAAACACGACACAGACGAAAGCCCGACGCTTCTGCATCTGACGGTTTCAGCGGAACATAAAACGCGGGAACAAAAAGGCTTTGCAAAAACCGGTAAAAAGAACTTTTCGGGCAAAGCGAAACGTCCATGGCTTTTGCCTTTGACGATAATTCTTTCGGCCGTCATTCTGGCGTTCGGCAGTTTGTTTTTTTTGCCGAAACTTTTCGGAAGCGATCCACAGATCTTTCAATCAATTCAAGCGTCGCGGTTGACCGATAACGGAACCGCAAATTTAGCGGAAATCTCGCCCGACGGCAAATTTGTCGCGTTTATCAATCGTCAGGAAGGCAAGGAAAGTCTGTTTGTCAGACAGGTTGTGACGGGCAGTGTTATTCAGCTCATTCAGCCGTTGGCGATGAATTTTTTCCAGCCGACCTTTTCTTCCGACGGCAATTTTATCTATTACGTTCAGGTTGAAAAAAGTGTCGGCACGCTTTTTCAAATCCCGACGCTCGGCGGCGAAAGCAAAAAGATCATTGTTGATGTTGATTCCAAAGCGGCATTTTCGCCCGATGGAAAACGGCTTGCTTTTATTCGTCATAATCCGAACGAAGGCGGCGACACGATCGTCATTGCGGACAGCGACGGCACCAATCCCGAATCTTTTTTGCAGACCAAAGAAATCAATTACGACCAATTCACAGGCGTTGATTGGTCGCCCGAAAACGATAAGTTGTTGGTCGGCGTTTTCAAAAATAAAAGCGAACCGAATCAAAAAATGCAAATCGTAACGATCGGATTGAGCGATAAAAAACTCGAATTCGTCGGCGAAAAAGGCTGGCTCGGCGTGCGAAATTTTGAATGGATCAAAAACGGCGCGGGTATCGTGCTGGTCGGCAAGGCAAATTCCGGCGAAAACTCGCAGGTCTGGCATCTGTCGTATCCAAAAGGCGAAACGCGCCAAATTACGACCGACACAAGCGATTACGGTTCGGTCAGTGTTTCGGCAGACGGCAATTCGCTGGTCGCGACACGGATTGACGCGATTTCCAGTCTTTGGTCGCGGGCACCTCAAACGGGCGAGATGCGCCAATTGCTTGTCGAAAACAAAAATCTGCTCGGTTTTGCCGGTCTTTCGCAGATGCCGGACGGCAAAATATTGTTTGTCAAAATTACCGGCAAGGAAGTAAATATTTTTTCTGTCGAAGAAAATGGCGCGAACGAAAAACAACTGACGTCAAACAATGCCATCAATCAAAGTCCGGTTGCCACGCCTGACGGAAAATATATTGTGTTCAGTTCAAACCGCACGGGAATATTTTCTATTTGGCGGATGAATGCCGACGGCAGCGCTCCGGTGAAATTGACCGACGGGCAAACGGCGATTGACGGGCAAATGCAAATTTCAAAAGACGGGCGAACCGTGATTTTTATGCGGCAGACAAGCGACGGCGGGAAAACGAAACTGATGAGAGTTTCGATCAACGGCGGCGATTCCTCACCGGTTATTCCTGAAAATATGTTGTCTGAATCTTTTCCGCGCCTTTCGCCGGACGGCAAACTCATCGCGTATCACACGTTTGAATTTGACCCGAGCAATCCGACTATCGAACAAAAAGTCAAAGTCCTCGGGTTCGATGGCGAAAAGATTGACAAAAGCGTCAAGGAATTTGAACTGAGCATCAATCCCGTATTCAAATTTTCGCCTGACAGCAAATCGGTGAGCTATCTCAACAAAGCCGGAGTTGATAATCTGTGGAGTCTCTCGCTCGAAGACCGCAAAGAAAAACCGCTGACCGATTTCACATCGGGCAACATCTCGAATTTCATCTGGTCAAACGACGGCAAAAAACTTTTCATCGTCCGCGCCATTTTTAACAGCGATTTGGTTTTGATAAAAGACAACCGCGCAAATTAGTTCAACTTTATTTTTTGACGGTAGATTTCGGTTTTACAACCGGCGGCACAATCTCTGTTCCGCCTAATTCCTTAAAACTTTTGGCAACATCCAATAAAATATTTTTATTTTGAACAAAGCGCGAAGGCGATGTCCAAGTTACAACCTGGTAAAAATTGTTCGTGGTTTTAATCACCGTAAAAATCCATTTGATTTTAATTTTGTCAGCCGAACCGTTAGCCTCATATTGATTTGCCGGAAGACCGTTAATTTCAATTTTGCTGATTTCGGAAAAAGTTATGTCCGACACATTTGTCTTAGTGGAATTCATTAATAAATCCGAATATTCATCCAGAGAAATATCGTCCGTAAAATCTTCCTTGCTTTGGGTAATGACAACGGCATATTGCTCGGCAAGCAAGTTTCCCGCTTGCAATTCAGCGGTTTCGTGCAAATCCGTTCTGGTTTGCCAACTTCCCGGCACGGTTAATTGGAATTTATTATTGGTTGCAGTAAGAATCTTGGGGGCTTGCGTCTTTTCGATTTCCTTTGTTATCTGATTCGCCAAATTGCAGCCCAACGAAATGAATAAAATTAGTGCCGCCGCGAGAATTGTCTGACTATTAGTTTTCATTTTTACCTATGTAACTTTGTAAAAGGATTGTGATTGAAAAAAACTTTCAGGAAAAGTTTAGCTTAACTGCGGAATTTATCAAAGAAAATTTTTTGTTGGGTGCAATATTTTGATTTTTCCATTAAAAAGTGCAAAATCATAAAACATTTGGGATAAAGAATTTGACGGATAAAATATGGCAAAAATTTCATTTTACGGCGGTGTCGGTTCGGTGACGGGTTCAAAATACTTGTTGGAATCAAACGGCAAAAAGATTTTGGTTGATTGCGGACTTTTTCAAGGCGAAAGGGAATTGCGCGAACGAAACTGGCAAGACCCGCCTTTTCGCGCCGACGAAATTGATGCCGTCATCATCACGCACGCGCATATTGACCACACCGGATTTCTGCCGCGTCTGGTCAAGCTCGGCTATTCGGGCAAAGTTTTCACGTCGCGCGCGACGGCTGATCTGATGAAGATTCTGCTGCTCGATTCCGGACGATTGCAGGAAGAAGAAGCCGATTACCGCAACCGTCATAATTTAAGTTCATATAGTCCCGCGCTGCCGCTCTACGACGAAGCAGACGCGCGCGACACCTTAAAATTGCTCGTCGGCATTCCGAATACCGGCGAAACGGTTGAGATTTGCGAAGGTTTCAAAGCAAGTTTCAGAGTCGCCGGACATATTCTCGGCGCAAGTCAGGTTTTGGTCGAGATGGAAAATGCGCGAGCTTTGTCAGAACCATCTGCGGTAGCGGATGGGTTAAATTCAACTTCAATCAAATTTCTGTTTTCGGGCGATCTTGGGCATTACGATCAGCCGATCTTAAAAGATCCCGCGCCGCCGCCAGCGTGTGATTATCTGATGTGCGAATCAACCTACGGCGACCGTCTGCACGGCGAAGTTACATCGGACGTGAGATTTGCCGAGATTCTTAACGAGGCTTACAAACGCAATGCGCCGATTCTGATTCCGGCATTTGCCGTCGGACGCACGCAGGAAATTCTTTATATGATCCGCGAACTCGAAGACGATAAAAAGATTCCTTCGATGCCGGTGATCGTTGATTCGCCGATGGCGGCGCAGGCAACACAGGTTTATAACCGTTTTCAGGAAGAGCACGACGAAGAATACGCTTCTATTCTGGCAAAGAAAATTCACCCGCTTCGCACCGATTGGATGAAAACGACTTCGACGCGTGAAGAATCAAAACAGCTCAACGATATGAAAGGCGCGCGAATCATTATTTCAGCGTCGGGAATGCTGACGGGCGGGCGCGTTCTCCATCACGCGATGCGCGTGTTGCCAAACGAAGACGCGACCATCATTTTCGTCGGCTACCAAGCCGCCGGAACGACTGGACGCCGCATCCAAAATGG
>JANPDZ010000197.1:0-3812 GCA_031431735.1 Acidobacteriota bacterium
GAAAAATAAATCCGTCAATAAAAAATCGCCTGCCCCTGGGAGCGCAGGCAGCCTTGCCTGCCCCGCGTCGAGGCTTTGCGAAGACGCGGGCAAACGTTCGCGGACAAAAAACATTCGCCGGCAAACATTCGCGGGCAAACATTCGCCGGCAAACGTTGAGGTAAAAATCAAGTTAAATTTATATAGCGCAGACCGCCGTTCTCGCTTCGCTTGCACGGCGGGCAGGCAAGGCTGCCTGCGCTCCCAGCTGTCGTGTTTAATTTTCAAAGAATATATGTTTGTTGTACATTTGTAACCTTTTTCTCTTTTTTTCTCACTTAAAAATGAAACCATTGAACAATTTCAACGGATTTCAAAAAAAATTACAAAAACAATCGAAGCTAAATTTTAAGAAAAAAAGAGGAAAAAAAGATGTCAGCAATAAATGAAATTTTACATGATCGTTACCGCATTGTCGGTCAGATCGGACACGGCGGAATGGGAACAGTCTATGAAGCCGAAGACCGGAAGCGGTTCGGAAAATCCATCGCGCTCAAAGAAATTCTGATCAGCACCGATGAAGAACCTGATTTCAAACAGCAAAACCTGCTCAAACAAGCATTTGAACGAGAGGCAAAGATTCTTGCCGGACTCGAACACGAAGCGTTTCCGCAAGTGATTGATTATTTTGTCGAAGCCGAACGTCAATTTTTGGTGATGGAATTGGTTCAGGGTGAAAATCTTTCGAAACTTCTGGAAAAACGCCGGAAACCGTTCCCAATGGAAGAAGTTCTCAATTGGGCTGAACAATTATTGGACGCGCTCGATTATTTGCACACGCTTGAAAAACCGGTCTATCACCGCGACATCAAACCGCAAAATCTGAAACTGACCTCGCGCGGACGGATCAAGCTGCTTGATTTCGGAATTGCCAAAGGCGCCGACGCGAACATCGGTTTGACCATTACCAATCAAACATTTATCGCCGCAACTCTGCATTATTCGCCGTTTGAACAAATCATCAAAGCGATTGACCCGAATTACCGCGAGTTTCTACAGCAAAAATTTGGCGAAAAGATAACAAATGCGATGGCAATCAAAACAGATGAGCGAAGCGATATTTACGCACTTGGCGCAACCATTTATCATCTTTTGACCAATGCCCTGCCGATTGATTCGCTCAAAAGGTCATTTGAAATATATTCAGGAAAAAGCGACCCGCTGACCGATCCGCAGGAACTAAACCCGCAAATTCCGGCGATGGTTTCAAATTGGATTCTCAAAGCAATGCAGCTTGAAATGAAAGATCGTTTTGCCGATGCCGTTGAAATGCGCCGATCTTTGCGGGAAATTATTGAAAACGAAAGACGGAATGACGATGAAGACCTAAACCGCGAAGTTTGGAATCAGGAATTGGAAAAATTGAAACAGGTCAGAGAATCGCTCGAAAAAGAACGCCTTCAAATCGAAGCTGAAAGACAATTTTTTATGTTACAAAAAAAAGCGGAGCGACAGAATTTGAAGAATTTTAGCGAAAACAATTTGCCGATAGACGAAACTATTCCCGATATGGCAATAAATTTTGACGGTCAAAATTTTCAACTTATTTCTGAATCTGAGCTAAATATATTTGATGCAAATACTTTTGTTATTTTACCGGCTAAAGACAAATTATCGGCGGCAAATCAAAAAGCCGAAATGGATAACAAAAATTCGACGTTTGAAAATCAAAGTTCATTTTCTTTAACCGCGACTTCGTATCTTGTCGGTTCTGAATTTGAATCGAAAAAAGAATTGGTTCAGGCAGAAATTAAGAAAGAAGACTTGGAATTAGCAACTGAAAATGAAAATCCGTCTGATCTTGAAAAACCCAAAACTAATCGCCGATTGTTTGCTTCGGCGATGGTCGTTTTGTTGATCGTGATGTTTATTGTGGGTTATGGAATGTGGTTTTTAGGAAACATTCCTGATACAGATTTGAATAATGCGGAAATTGATATGACGGCGGTTGCGGCAATCACGGAATCAAACCCGCTGCCTTCGACTGATTTTGAGCCACAAACGGCTTATGAGGAAAAGGCAGATCTGCCGACAAAAGAAAATCAGCCGGAAAAAACGATTGAACCAAAATACAACAAAGTTCCAAATGTAAATCCGCCGCAAAAAATTGGTCCCGAACAATCGAAAAAACAAAAGAAGAAAAAGGAAAATCAAGGTCCATGCCAGATCGTCACAATTGATTGCATTATCACCGATAATTAAACCAATCTTGACAGTTCAGAATAACGCATTAATGCTTGAGAAACCGCCGCGATTCGCCGGCGGTTTCTTATATTGGATTTAAGAGTAAAAGTTTTGAGTCCCGCATTATGGTCTTTGAAAAATAAATCCGGCAATAAATAAAGGTTGTCTTCGCTGGGAGCGCAGGCAGCCTTGCCTGCTACGTCGCGCTTTGCGGCGTAAAAGTGTTCGCATAGAATGAAGTTGAATTTAAGACGAGTCTGTTTGAACGCTTGGCGTTCAGCAGGCCGGGGATGCCTGCGCTCCCAGCAATGACTCTTCTTATTTTTATTGTGGTATTTATTTTTCAAAGACCATAAGTTTTTACTCTGAACGAAGCAAAATACTTGCTTACTTTTGCTCACCTGTATATATGACAAAATTTTTTGTTTTTACCTGTAACCTTTTTCCTGTTTCCCGCCACTCCTTAGTGAAAGTTCAAAAATTTCAAAAAAAATTAAGAAAATAGGAAGGAAACAAAAATGAAACAAAATATTAAAACTACAAAATTAACAAAATTGGCACTAATTTTTTCGATTTGCGTATCGCTTACGTTGTTCGGGATCTTTTCGGTCAGTGAAGCGGCCGCTAAATTAAATTCGCTCAGTCTGAGTGAATTTGCGGTTACCCCAAACCCACTCAGTTTGGGTGATGTATTAACGGGTTTACGTTCGAAAAAAACAACACTTGCCAAACGCAATAAATTATTGACGACCGCCGTCAAGCAACGCGGCATCACATTTAAGCTCAACTCGGAAATTGAAAAAGAGCTGAAAAGCGCGGGCGCAAATGCTGTGCTTATGGAAGCGATCAGGCAAAAAAGTCCAATCACGCCGGATCCGAATGTCAAACCGGTAGGCGTGATGAATACTTTTGATGTCGAGTTTAATGTTATGGTCGGTGGCAAAAAAGGGATGTATATTCGCCCGAATTTTACGGTTTATAATATGCAAAATATTGGCAGTCAATTTATTATTGAAATTGAAACGAGCACCGGAGTACCAATAAAAGCCGTCAGTTCGAAATATGCCAGCACATCGGGGAATCTGATAGTCGGAGATCGTTTTACGCCTTGCTGCGATGTCGCAGCCTACACAGACTTTAGCTATTTTATACCATACAGCGAAATAAACCTTGGGACGGGAAATTACGATTTGCGATTGAACATCAATATAACCTATAGCAATGGAACAGTAATAACTCCGTTTGAATATTACAATTTCACGTATCGGGTTGGTTAATGAGATTTGAAAGTTCTATCCAAAGATTAGTTGACTGCTTTTATTACGATTCAAACGAAAATATTTCCAACGCTTTTGTCACTTGGCAAAGACTGAAAAAATAACGAAAAATCAAAAAAAATCTTGACTAATTACCGCGATAGCCTACAATGTGGGCTATCGCATTTATACTCAGTAGATCCAAATTTGGGATGTCGGATGTCGGATGTCGGATTTTTTGTCAAGCCAAACTCTGAATTTAGGCGAAAACCGGAGGCTTCGAGTTGTTTGAGAATCCAAAATCCAAAATCTAAAATCCAAAATTGGATCTAC
>JANPDZ010000198.1:0-3635 GCA_031431735.1 Acidobacteriota bacterium
GTAGATCCAAATTTGGGATGTCGGATGTCGGATGTCGGATTTTTTGTCAAGCCAAACTCTGAATTTAGGCGAAAACCGGAGGCTTCGAGTTGTTTGAGAATCCAAAATCCAAAATCTAAAATCCAAAATTGGATCTACTGAGATTGGAATGTATTCTCAAAAGTAACATTTGAAACAAGCAACAAATGGAAAGGAAATGTAAATAAAAAAACAAGACTTTATCGCAGTAGCATATCTTTATTGCGGATGTCCGGGCGACAAGCAAGACCAATTTGAAGAAGGAAAAGAGTATCTTGTATTCGCTCCAGAAAAGAACTTCATTACTGTTTGCGATTCATGGCGAACAAAGTTTGGAGACAAAGGGCAGACAATCAAAAAACTCGACAGTTTTTGGTTTCGCACTTGGGCAAGAATTTATCCTTTTTAACAATAAAACAATTTTGAGTTTGACCTCAAGCCAATTTCAAGATAAAAATTCCTTATCGCTTTCCTTAATTCTTTCGTGTATTCTTATTTATAAAAAACGATGCAAACTTTAGATTTAATAATCATTTTCGGCTATTTGATCGGCATCACGCTTTTCGGCGTGTGGTTTTCGGGCAAACAGGAAACGACGGAAGATTACTTTGTCGGCGACCGCAGTGTGCCTTGGTGGGCGATCGCAATGTCAATCGTCGCGACCGAAACCTCGACGATCACGTTTATTTCCGTGCCCGGAATTGCCTTTGCGAAAGGCGGAAATTTTCAGTTTCTGCAGCTCGTTTTGGGTTATATGCTCGGGCGCGTCGTGATTTCGCTCCTTTTTATACCGATGTATTTCAAGGGTGAATTGCAGACGGTTTATCAATTGCTCGGCGAAAGATTCGGCACAAAGGTCAAAATGCTCGCCTCCGCGCTGTTTGTCGTCATGCGAAACATCGCTGATGGCATCCGGCTTTTATTGACGGCGATCGTTCTCGGCTATGTTTATGTCGCCTTTCACCTCAAATCTTACCCAAACGCCAACGAAAACGAAGTTCTGACGCTGGCGATCATCGTTTCGATAATTTTGCTCGGCGTGGTGATGATAATTTTCACCTATTACGGCGGAATGGAAGCAATCATTTGGGTCGAAGTCATTCAACTTTTGATCTACATTGGCGGGGCAATCGCAGCGGCGGTCGTTATTGCCAATCAGGTCAATGGCGGTTTTTCGGGCGCGATCGCGCTTGGCGAACAATTTCAAAAATTCAGCCTTATTGATTGGGGATTTCGGGACACCGGTTATTTTCTTCCCGTGCCGTTTTTGTCGGACGGTTGGCATTTTTCGCTGCCGTTCGATTTCACGAAAACATTTACCTTTTGGGCGGGTTTGATCGGCGGATGTTTTTTAACGATGTCCACGCACGGCACCGACCAGTATCTCGTCCAACGCTATCTTTGCACCAACAAACCAAATCGCGCCGCGCTCGCGCTTCTTTCATCAGGCGCGGTTGTTTTGGCACAATTTATCGGTTTTCTGTTCATCGGCGTTTTGCTTTTTGCGTTCTATCAACCCTTTAACGCGCCCGAATATCAGGCGGCGACGGGAGCGTTTCCCTTTTCCGGCGGCGACAAAGTTTTTCCCGATTTCATCACAAAATCAATGCCCTCGGGATTATCGGGTCTGGTGGTCGCGGCGATTTTCGCGGCGGCACTTTCTTCTTCGTTAAATTCAATCGCGGCAACTTTTGTCAATGATCTTTACAAACCTTTCAAACCAAAGTCGGACGACAAACATTTTTTGCGCGTTTCGCATTGGCTGACGCTTGCGTTCGGCATCGTGCAAATCGGCGTCGCTTTAATTGTCATGAAACAGGAACGCTCGGCGCTTGATTCGGCACTTTCGATTGCTTCGCTGATCAACGGTCCGATTCTGGGCGTTTTTCTGGTCGGAACTTTTATCAAACGTGCCAATCAAAAACACGCTTTAATCGGAATGATTGCCAGCATGACGGTGATGAGTTATTTTCTTTATCTCGAATTCGTCAAACGCTTTGCCATTTTGCCCGATGCGACGCCGATTGCTTGGACTTGGTATGTACTTTTTGGTAGTTTAATTACATTGACAGTTTCGCTTTTGGCAAGCATCGTCTTGAAAAATAAAGAAAGTTGAAATTTTGACAAGCTGAAAGTTATTTGGATTTCTTGCGTTTGCGGGATAGCGAAAGCGAAGCCGTTTCGAGCCGTTCATCTATTTCGCCAAGTTCTTCAAACGCAATTCCGGTGAGTTTGGAAAGATGTCTGAGATGTTTTTCTGTCCTTTCCGATTGTTTTTCTATTTCTTTCCAAATTCGTTCGTGCTCTTCAGTTCTTCGTTCGCGCTCTTCAGATCTTCGTTCGTGCTCTTCAGCTCTGATTTGAGAACGCCGATCGAATTCGGCGATGTCTTTTTTATGACGCTTTTCAAATTCGGCGATGTCTTTTTTATGTTGAAATTCGAATTGCAAAATCTGCTTTTTAAGTTCAACGCATTCGGCTTCAACATTTTTTATTCTTTTTTCGTGTGCGGAATCATTCATACGGATAGTTTAAGTCGAAAATTTTGGTTGTGTCAAAGTTATGATAAAATTTGTTATAAATGCTTTAATTCTGGTCGCTTTCGTTTTTAATTCTGTTATCTCCGCGGCTCCGGGTCGCACCGTCGCACCGTCGCAAAAATTTGAACCGTCGGCTAAATCGTGGAAGGCAGCCGATAAAATGTTGAAGAAAATGTCACCGGAAGAAAAAGTCGGGCAGATCATTCAAATCGGCATTAACGCCCGTTTTGTCAATCAGGACAGCGATTTTTTTCAGGATTTGAAACGCCACGTAACGGAAAACAAGATCGGCGGAATCATTCTGTTCGGTGCGCCGATGTATGAAACCGTTCATCTCGTCAACCGTATGCAGGAAAATGCCAAAACTCCGCTCCTGATTGCGTTGGACGCGGAAACCGGGATCGGAATGCGTTTTATGGATGCGGCCAATTTCCCTTGGAATATGGCTGTCGCGGCGACGGGAAATCCCGAATATGCGCGAAAAATGGGTATCATTACGGGACGTGAAGCCAAAGCGATGGGCATTATGCAGGTGTACGCGCCGGTTTTAGATGTCAATAACAATGCCGATAATCCGGTCATAAATGTTCGCAGTTACGGCGAAAATCCCGAAGACGTCGCGCGTTTCGGGGTGGCATTTATCGAAGGCGTGCAGAGTCAGGGCGTGATCGCGACCGCCAAACATTTTCCCGGACACGGCGACACTGATGTTGATTCGCACCGCGGTTTGCCGATCATTAATGTTTCGCGCGAAAGATTGGACAAACTCGAACTCGTGCCTTTCAGAAAAGCGATCGAAGCCGGCGTTGCTTCGATAATGGTCGCGCACATCGGACTTCCGCAAATTGACCCGACCGAGATCAAACCTCTCAAAAACGCAATTCGCGTTGATACCGACGAAGAGGTTGTGACAGAAAAAGCGACGCTTCCCGCCACGCTTTCGCCGAAAATTCAGACGGAAATTTTGCGAAAAGAATTAGGATTCAAAGGCTTGATCGTGTCTGATGCGATGAGTATGAGCGGTTTGACACTCTATGTTTCGCAGGAAGAAGCCGGTGTGCAGGCATTTCTCGCGGG
>JANPDZ010000199.1:0-4865 GCA_031431735.1 Acidobacteriota bacterium
TTTTTTGACATTCTCCATTCCTTCTTTTATCTTCTCTTCGTCTTCGGTGCTGCAACTAATAGCAAGCAGATACTCTAAAACAAATGCCGGAACATTAGCTCCGCCTTTGATAATTCCAACAAGGTCTTTTTTTACGACAAAGCCTCTGAAATGCTCCAATGCTTTTTTATCTAATTCATCTAAAACGATCATTTTATAAAAGACCTCCAAGATCACGGAGATTCGTTTGTTTTATCATTACTTTGTCAATTTGCTCTTTCGTGTCGGCATCAATCAAAACTGCTTCGACTTCTTTATGTTTATCAAATGAGAAATCCAATGATTGAACTTCGCCCGGTTTGATTGTGATAAGGCTGCTACTTTGATAATTCGCGCCGCCCGCATAAAGGAGAATCTGCACTTTTCTCTGTGTCGAAAATAGATCGGCAGCAGTTGATTCCGCTGTTAATTTTACCGCAAACTGTTCGCCTGTAACTTCGCCCAAATCTTTTTTGTTGCTGATTTCAATTTTCAAACCGGAAAGAGACGATTTCACTTTGCTAAAGGTAAATTTCGGAATGATAATTTCCTGCGGTGTAAAACCGCCGTGCGCGAATCCGTAAACACCTTTTGATTTGAACGGTCGGTGTGATTTTGCAGCGTAAACGTAGTTATATTCGCCGTAAGGTCTGGCAAATTCAAAAAGATTTGTATTTGATTGTTTTTCGGCGGCGCGGAAATATCTTTCTTTAACGTCTTTTTTACCAACCGCGCTTGCTTCAATTTTATCCGATTCATCAAGCAATCCGGTCAATACAAAACCGTGATCGGTAACCAGATGAACTTCTCTGTAACCCATATTCAAAAGCAAAGCTATCTTCGCTTTCAAGACATTTTCCATTTCGGCAAATAGCTTGATTGCGCGGTGTTGGAGTTTTTCTCCAACATCATCTATGTCTTTGTAACTTAGAACGAGGAAATCGCCCTCAACAGTGCGGTTTAATGCTTCAAGATCAAGATAAACGATTTCTTTGCCAGTTAAAGATGATAAACGAGTTTCTCTTTCTTTTTTGGTGGCAAGAACTTCATTGTTTCCGACATACATCGCGCTCATATTATGTTCGGTTTCCGAAGGCATATCGGCGAGCATTACCTGCGTATCCACATTGAATTTCGGTTTCAATTCGGACGCGACGTAATTGGCAATTTCATAACTGATTCCATCACCGACAATAACCGCGATTTTCGGTTTTGCTGTTTTTATTAAATTAACCAAATAGCCCTGCTGATCGGTTTTGTATGCGGGCGAATAATTGAACCAGCTTCCCAGAAGCTCGTGGTTGAGGCTTTCGTAATGTTCCTGCAAAGGACGAATGATTTCCTTTTCCGGCAGAAAGTTCATATACAAATATCTGATCGCCCGATCAACCGGAGCAAATTGCTTTGTATAAAAATCAATGACCGCATCGAAACTACTACACGATGACAGGGGCTTACTGTCGAATTCCATCAAAGTTAGAACATTTTGCCACCACGACGGCACAAAGGATTTAGTCTTGCCTGAATTGACGCGCGTTTTTATTTTAGAAAGTTTTTCGGTAACGTAACCTTCATCGCGCAAGTTTTTAGTGAGTTGGCGAAGCGCAATATTGTCTAACTGCTTGAAACAATGATCGGGATGCGCTTTCCACGGATTGATGACGCCCGTCAGATCGTAGTTATGAATATAATTCTCTAAAGACGGGCGATAAGTTGCGCTGTCTGCCCAACGGTAATAAAGCTGAAGCAAAATCGGCGAAACGTCATTATGAATTAAACCATCAAATAATCTTTTGGCAACTTCCTCTGCCAGAGTTTTGGCAGGTTTTGCCATATATGGCTGACCGAGAAGTTCAAAGACTAATTCTTCAAAATAGCGTCTTACATCTGCCTCTTTGCCTTTTAAGTAGGCTTCCGGTTCATCCAGGAAAAGCAGCAATTCCTCGCTTATTTCCAAAGGCTTATCAATATCGGGAATTACTTTTTTCCACCAGGCAATATCTTTTCCAATTCCCAACTTGGCGTAAACCCATAATCGCCCACTTTCCTGTTGGACTTGTAAACCTGTGTGGGTAAAGATTTTCTTTTTCAGCCACTCGATAGGATTACTCAAATCCAAACATCCGTGAGTAAAGCAATAATCAAACAGAAAACTCAATTTATCCTGTTGGCGAGTCACATAAAAAACGACCGGCTTTTCTTTATGTTCGGTTTCGGCTTCGTAGCGTAAAAGCAATTCTTCTTTTACCTGCTGCCAGTTTTCGGTTAGATCACCGTCGGTTTTCAGCACGGTGATTTCTTTCTTATCGAGCAGAGAAACCAAAAAACCGCATTTCTCCAGTGGATCAATAATCACAACTCGGTTGCGGTGAGTTAGCAGTCTTTCAACATCTTGTATAAACCAATTATCGGTCATTTTATTTTCATTTAAGGTTGATACCTTTTTGTCCGAGCTTGGTACCAAATTTCTGATGAGTTTGCTTAAACTCTTTGTTTTCAATAATGCAACTGGGTACCTTTTTCGATCTAGCTGGATACCAACTCTAGGGCTTATTCAAAGTAGGAGTTTTTCTTTGAGTCATCGAAGATGACAAACATTATAGCCTAGCGAGAATCGCTAGGTATTTGGCAAATTAGAATATCGCTCGCTGAAAGCGAGCAACAATTATCGCTGATTTGTTCGACGCTTTCAGCGTCGGGCATTTACTACCATCAAAACCTAGCGATTCTCGCTAGGCGGCGAAGCAAAGATGTTTGGCGGATGGTGTGGCGACTTTGAATAAGCCCTGATACCAACTCTGAATTCTTTATCATTTTTTACATTCCTGCAAGAAATGCTTTTCCGGCTTCGGTTATCACATACTTATTATCAGGATCGGTTGGCTTTTCCGGATTTGTAAAAGCTATTAATCCTTCTTGCCGTAATGGTTTCAGATAATTATCCGTGAACGTTGTCCGGTTTTTATACTCCAGCCAGTTAAGCAATTCTTTCAGTGTTGCAGGTTCTGTAGTCAGACTTAAAATGCTTATCAGATACCGATATTTTTTCTGAAGCAACTTGCCACTTTTTTCAGCCCAGCTTGACACCTTTTTAACTTCAGCTTCTTCAAACACCTGATTTTCCGGCACCCGCAGTGCGGGAAGCTGGGTACCTTTTTCTTGCCAGCTTGGTACCAAATGCAAAATTAATTCTTCCCAAGTAGCATTTGAAAGTGCGGCAGGCAGAGCAACGGAGTTTAATCCTTTTTGCAGGTGCGGCAAAGTTTCATCCGGCAGTTCGAGCCATTTTTGAATCGTGCCGCCGTCGGTATTGGAAAAACTGACAACCGTTTCATAAACAGACTTCGGCACAGAATCCGTCGCTTCCTTGAATTCTATCTTTAAGCCTTCGCCTTGCGCGATGATTTGATTTAGTTGTTCTTCAGTCATTTACAAGTTCGTATTAAAGTCGCCAAAGGCGACCAACAATATAGCCTATGGTGCAGGCGTTTCGCCGAAACCATAGGTATTTGAATGGTGCAATTCGTCGCTGAAGGCGACGAACATCAACGAACATCGGTTGTTCGTCGCTTTCAGCGACGGAATTATTTTTCAACTAACCCAGCGATTCTCGCTGGGCTATAATATTAGTCGCCGTTGGCGACAGGAGGACAAATTTCAAATATGCGTTAATTTCATTGACTAAAACATTGCAAAATTTATATTTCTTACCCGTCATTTTACCTTTTTACTTTCGATTTCAAGTCGTCAACGACGACAAACATAATAGCCTATGGTGCAGGCGTTTTTCGCCGAAACCATAGGAAATATTACAAGCCGACCGCCCGCTGAAAGCGAGCAACAATAAAACATCAATCCCAAACGTATTGCTCATCAAAGTCAATCTCGTATTTCCTCAAAAATCCTCTATATTCCGTTTTGAAATCTTTCTCTTTATGATGTTCTTTTTGGTTTGCGATATATTTTTTGACGACATCGATTTCCAACTGTCCAACCGAAAAAGCTCCGTAACCTCTTTGCCAATAAAAATTATCAAAGGTGGAATCTTGTTTTTTTACCCAACTCGAACTATCGCGTTTTATATCTCCAATCAATTCAGGAATATCAATTTTCTTTGGCAAAGAAACTAATAAATGAATATGATTTGTAGTTCCGTTGGCGATAATCAATTTCGCATCATTATTTTCAACAATTCCGTGAATGTAACCGCATAAGCCGTTTTCGATTTCGGGATGAATCAAATCTTCACGATTCTTCGTTGAAAAAATGATGTGGGCTAACATTTTAAATAATGATTGCGGCATATTTTGTTTTTTACTATTTCTAACGACTCTCAATTAAAATAATTTACATTTTCGTTTTATGTCGTTGAAAACGACGAACATTATAGCCTGGCGAGAATCGCTAGGACTTTCGCGCCAAAAGATTTCGCTCGCTGAAAGTGAGCAACAATCGCCGCGCATTTTGTTCGTCGCTTTCAGCGACGACATAGATTGTCAATTCAGTCCTAGCGATACTCGCCAGGCTATAATGTTTGTCGCCTTTGGCGACGGAATTGCTTTGACATCTAACCCGGCGATTCTCGCTGGGCTATAATATTTGTCGCCTTTGGCGACGGAATCATTTTTCATCTAACCCAGCGATTCTCGCCAGGCTATAATGTTTGTCGCCTTTGGCGACGGAATTGCTTTGACATCTAACCCAGCGATTCTCGCTTGGCGGCGATGCGGAGATGTTTGTCGCTGAAAGCGACTGACAATATAGCCTAGCGAGAATCGCTAGGACAACATTGACAACAAATTCCGTCGCTGAAGGCGACGAACAAAAATTGCCGCGATTGTTGCTCA
>JANPDZ010000200.1:0-18086 GCA_031431735.1 Acidobacteriota bacterium
TGCCTGCGCGCATACACGAAAGATACGAAATCAAGAAAAAAGATTTGGCAAAAATGCTTTTTTTCGTTTTTTTCGTGTCTTTCGTAGGCAGATTTTCTTAGTTTTCAAAACTACTGCAATTTTTAGACCGCTCAGTAATGAATATTTATGGAATAAATAGCAGGCTTTGGGAGAATTACTTTAAGCAAGTGAGGACAAAACAAACTACGAAAATAACTCTCAATAACTGGAAAGAACAATGATAAAGGCTATTACTCATAAGTATTAGGTATGTTCACAAGTTCGGCGGCTAGTGTATCCTCAAATCCGGTCAGGTTGATGTCGGCTGAATCCCACTCGATATGAATGTGCGTTACGTGCCGGTTAATCGCATCTCCGCCGCGCGGCATTTTGCCTCCGAACTTATTCCATTCCGACCCGTTATAGATGACGGAAATCCATTTCATTTGTTCGCGCAAATTAAGAAATGCACTGACAATTCGTTCCGCCACCAGCCGCTCATTGGTTTTATCGGCGAACAAAATAATATCCAATGCTCTGCCGGCAATGTGCGGGTCACCGCCCGATTTGTGCGGGCCGGCGGCAGATTGAAGCCGGTCTTTCCAGCCGGGTTTCTCTCCTTTGGTCACATTATCTTCCCAGTATTGACTTCTGATAATATCAGGACCGTTTTCACGAATTACCTTTTCCGTGTTATTAACAACTAAGCCAGCCATCGCAGCCTCCTGTCATAGATTCTAATAATAAGTTTCACTATCTTGGCGTAAAGATTACCAAAGGTCAAGAAACATCTGCTCAAGGGACAGTTTTTGAAATAAGATCCACGTTTTTTCACACCTAAAAGATAACAAACATCTAAAAAAAGGCGTTTTTTCTATATTACTTTGGACAAATTGGATACCTAAAAAAGTAGTAAAAATTTCAACAAGTTTTTCTTTTCCGCCGTCTTTATCAGTTTTTGGGTTCCTCGCCTAAAATAATTGAGATAAAATTCTCCGTTCTGTTGCTGACAGATTGTTTTTCGAATTTTTTCCCCGGATAAAATTCGTTAAGAATGTTTTTCAAACTTTCTGCTTGCTCGTTCTCAACACCTTCTTCATAACGCACTTCGTCACTATAGGTTTTACCGATTTCCCCGAAAAATGATTCCTCTTTAGGATAAATTGTGATGTTCTTAAAACCGTAATCGGTCAATCTTTCTTTTATAGACGCAGCTTTTTGAGCACGATCCTCATCTTTATCCCGAAAATAAATCCCAATTTTAAAATTGGTCATTATACTCAAGGCTCTTTCCTTATCAATTTTAAGCGGAGTTTTCGCGGGTTGAGAAGGTAGCGTTGCTTGCGTGTTTGAGGTTGGGCTTGAATCAGGTGTTTTAACCACCACCGTCTGTTGCGGTTGCCGATTAACCAAATTTAACGCTAACAGAATAATTATTACAATAACTGCAAGACCACCAATGGCTATAAAAATTTTGTTGCTTAATTTGCCCGGTGAATTTTGAATTGGTTTTGTTTGCAAAGCAGTTTCAGACCCAAAAAACTTTGTCACAACTGAAGACTCTGCAATTTGAGTCGGCGAAACTTCCAAGACTTCTGTGGGAAATCCTTGCTCACCGGATTCGGAAGTTTCCTGAGCGTTAAACGGTGGAGATAAAACCGTCCCGTCAACCAGACAAAATGTTAAGCTGTCATCGAAAGTGCGCTTACAGACCGGACATCTTTTCATTTTGCTAATATAACAGAGATATTTTAATTGTGTCTATAAAAGTTTGAATTCAGGGGCGAATCAACTCAAAACTCGGGCGACTTTATCACTTTCGACTTTTTCAATATGCGAAAGTTTCCGAACGTCAATCGAAATCTTCTCGCCTGATTCGACCTTGTTGTAAATATCGGCGAATTTATGGTTGAACTTTAGCTCGTGCGGTTTGTATGAAGTGCGCTGATGGACGATTTGCGCATAGGTTTCGTCCATCGCCGATACTAAAATGCCAAATTCGGCGTTCGATTCTTGCAAATCCTTTTCCGTCAAACCGAACATCGGGCTGTTTTCGTCAATCGGATGGACGATCGTCCAGGCGAGCGGCAGAAATGAAACGCGTTCGCGTTCGAGATCGAGCATATCGAACCGGCGCACAAATCGTCCGTTTTCATTGACGAGGCGCGAAAACATTATCTTGGCTTCGACTTCGATGAGTTGATTATTGCGCGAATTTACGAGCCGCACCATAAACGCTGTTTTGTCTTGAAAAGGCGCGATAACGGCCGTTTCGCTGAACAAAATCCGCGCCGTCGGACGCGCAAACCGCGCAAAAACAATACCTGTCACGAGCGCGGTCATAATCATCGAATAATAAGATTCGACCGTCACGATCAGATTCGCAACCACGCCGACCGGATGAATCGTTCCGTAACCGATCGTCGCAAAGGTCTGCACGCTGAAGAAAAATCCGCGCAGGAAAATGTTTTCCATCGGTGTTGAAGAGGTATCAACCAATGCTTCTGCCCCGAGACCTGAATAAAGCAAACCGAAAATAACATTGCTCAAAAAATAAATAAGGAGCGTTTGCCCGATAAACATTTTCCACGACATCGTCAGCAAAAAGTGATACGGATTGAGCAAAGATGTGAGTTTCAGTCCGGTGCGCTCGACATTGAAAGAACCGTCGCGATTGAGCAGGCGGTCGCGGGTTTCGCTCGCCACCTTTTCGCCAAAGCCCATATCGCGGTCTTTTTCAGACAAGGCTTGCGCCGACAATTTAAAAGTTTTCGGTTGAAATGTTTTGTCTTGCGGCATTTTTAATTTTCAGTTTCGGAAAGAATTTCTTGAAGTGCTTCGAGTTCGGGCAAAACCAACAAATCTTTTGTACGTCCGGCGGCGCGTTTGGCTTTGATTAAACCTTTAACCGTCAAAATATGCACTTCGCAATCGTAAAGAGTATCTATAACCGATCATTTTTTCGCTCTCTGCTTTCCTTAATCTGTCGTCTAAACTCTTCCAAACTTCGCATTGCGCTTTGCGCGTCGTCAACCCGTTCTTGCGGAGTCTTTTGTAATTGCCCGAAAGTCAAAGTCAAGTCAATCCCGAATTCTGTTGCCGCGGCAACTTTGCTTCCGGGACGCGGATTCATAATCAATTGTCTGATTTTTTCCAATCTTTCTTTACTCAATCTTTCTATCATCGCCTTATTTTATCCTTGAAAATTTTATCAAGCCACATATTCGACAGCTTTTCCTGAATCGAATTTGTCCGCAAACGCTTTTCTCATATTTATGTTTTCCAATGAAATTATTATAATAACATATAGGTATTCACAATTTAGGTAACTTTCAGATTGACTAAAAAATTAATGAAAGTTACATTTGTAAAGATTTTATTTCAGAATTCAATGTAAAAATGTCCAACTTTAATCAAATTTTATCTGTCTTTGATAGAGCGTTGAATTCTGTTGGCTATAATGATGAATTAAGAAAAAACAATTACGAGTTTTTTACAACTAACCCAAATCAACCAACTAAATTTGTTCCGAAAGCTGCCTTTGCCCAAACTCCTACAAATATTCGCAATAGTTGCATTGTTGTCGTTTCCGCTAACGGGAATTCAGGCGCGAAAAATGTTGCACAGTTTCGTGATACCGGCGCACCTTTAATTTTTGAACATATTCCAAATGAAGATTTAATCAGACGGTGGAAATCAGGAGTTAATAGACCTGAATTTATAGAAAATATTGCAGTCAACGAAATAGAAAATGCTTTCAATCAACATAAAAATGAATGGAATCCTGAAACGATTTTCCGCGCAAAATTAATTTCCAGAGATCGAACGCCAACTCAACTCGATTTTATTGACATCGGACTTTTACCGGCTGTCGAAGGTGATATTCACGAAAGGCTTCATAAACTATTAAACCGAACTTTTGAAGATGTTATTCAAAACGAGCCTGAAATAGAAAATGTTTTTCGACTGGTTTTTCGGTTTATTGCCGCAAAGGTTTTGATTGATGAAGGACACAAACAAAATTGGGCAACTAAAAACGCAAATGAGATATTAAAGGCTGTCGAGAATTACTACAATTCTGATGGAAGTGAAATTCCGTCCATTCAAGTTAAAAATCAGCAAACTTTGGAAATTGCTTGGAACTCAATCAAATCATCGTTTCATTTTCAAAATTTGTCGGTTGATGATTTAGCTTTTGTTTATGAAAACACGCTGATTTCACGGGAGTTGAGAAAAAAATATGGTGTTCACAGCACACCGCCGTACGTTGCCGAGTATATTGTTCGTAATCTGGCAATAGAAGAAATTCCCGAAAAAGACCGTTATGTTCTCGAACCTTGTTCGGGACATGGTGTTTTCCTTATTTCCGCAATGCGTCGCCTGCGCGAGTTACTCAAAACTCCGATGACACCAAAGGAAAGACACGATTATTTTGTCGAAAGGCTTACCGGAATCGAACTCGATTCTTTCGCGCTGGAAGTTTGCCGACTTTCTTTGATGTTAGCCGATTACCCAAATCCTGACGGTTGGCATTTATATCAGGAAAATGTTTTTGCAACCGCCAGACTTGAAAAAGAACTTGAAAAGGCACGAATTGTTCTTTGTAATCCACCATTCAAGGTTTTCGACCAAGTAGATAAGCAAAAATACGGAGATCAAATAAACTTCACACAACCGCCTAGAGAAATTCTCAGACGTATCTTGACCAATCCACCTGAAACTTTAGGATTTGTGATGCCTGCAATTTTCAGCACAAGTAATAAATATAAGGATTTACACTTACAATTGGCAAAGTTTTATGGAAACATCACATTAACCGAACTTCCTGACAAAGTTTTCAATCATGCTGAAAGTCGCACAACTCTTTTAATGGCTTCCGAAAAAAGGCATAATGGGAAAAATACTTTTATTTCTTACAGAATTATAAATAATAGATCACCGCAAGCGTTGACTGACGAAATAAGTTTTCCTCCGGTTAAACAACTTAAAGAAATACCCAAAGAAACTGAAACCTTTTCTCTTTGGATTCCGAAATTATCAAAATTATGGCTTTACCTTAGCGACTTTTCACAATTAAAAGACGAAACTGAAATAAAAACGGGAATTCGTTGGTTGAGCAAAGAAGAATTAAAGAAAAAATTCGGGCAAGTTATTCAATTTACCACAAAGGAGAAAAGAACTGGTTTTCACAAAGGAGTTTATCTTACTCAAAATAACTTAGAGCAATACAAAATAAAGGAATTTCGCTATCTGTCGCTATTACCTGAGCATCAAAAATCGAAAGCATTCGAGTTAGATTGGAACTCACCGAAAGTTGTCTGCAATGCTTCACGACTAACGCGAGAATATTGGCGTTTAGGTGCTTTTACCGACAACAACGGATTAGCCTTTTCAAAACAATTTTTCTGCATTTGGTCTCTTGGTTCAGCCTCAATTTATTCAATATCTGCTCTTTTGAATTCTCCTTTGGCTAATGCTTATGTTTATGAACATGATAATACCACGCAAAGCGACAACAGAATCTCGACATTAGAAACATTGCCTATTCCATTTATTGAGTTTCTGTCTATAAACAGCAAAATACATCTTTTATCCCAAAAATTTCAAAATGAGTTGATGCTTCCTGATTCCTTTGCAGATGAAAATGCTTTGAGAAAACTATTATTAGAAATTGATGCCGAAGTTTTAAAAGCTTACGATTTGCCGCCGATTTTAGAAAGACAACTTTTAGATTGTTTTCAAGGAATTAAACGCCCGATTCCGATTGGTTTTACCGGATATTATCCAGACGATTTTACGGCTTTCATACCTTTGCACGAACTAATATCGGAAGATATACAAGAATCAACAGGTGAAAATTTACTGAAAAATATCGAACCGATTTACGACTCAAAAGTTTCTGAAATGCTTGCTTGGTTAAATGAATAAAGATTCCTACTTACTCGATAACAACATTTTCTCTGCTTTGTGCGACGGAAAACATCCGCATCACAATGAGGCTGAAAAGTTTTTGCAAAAAGTAGGTAGAGATTTTGTTTTTGTTCCGTGTGTTGTCATCGCCGAAGTTATATTTGGTTGTAATGTTGTTTTTGAGAAAGCTATTCAAAGACAAGCCGATATAGAAAAGTTTATCAGAACTTTTGATAAAAGCATTAAAAATATCGGGAAACATACGACTATTCCTTATGCTAAAATTCGCGCCGAACTTTTTCGTAAATATGGAACGAAAGATGCCAAACACCGAATAAAGGAAAAGTTGCCGGAAGAATTGATGGATATTTCTACGGGAAAATCACTTGGAATTGATGAAAACGATCTTTGGATTTGTGCGATAGCGGTCGAATACAATTTAGTTCTCGTAACAAACGATAAAATGACAAGAATTAAAGAAGTTATTGAAGAAATAGCAAAAGAAATCGCACCTGCTTTTCGCTTTGAAAAATGGAACTAAAGGAGAATTTGAACAAATTCTCCTTTAGTTCCATCAATTATATTAAGTTTTTCAAACCTTCACTTTTGAAAACCATATCAAGCCACATATTCGACAGCTTTTCCTGAATCGAATTTGCTCTCAAACGGTCGTTCAAATTCTTAAAATCAACAAAATCGAGATGCTGATCCTGATTGAAACACGAAAAGACGAAAAACTCTTCGCCTGTGTGCGGGTTGACGTGGCGTTGCAGACATTGGGCGCAAACCTCTTTCATCATACATTGCATTGGGCTATTGATTGAGCCGATTGCCGTGTGGTTTTCCTTCAAATAAGGTTTAAGCGAAGTATGCCGCGCTTCTTTGACGCCGTTCATCATCCGGTCTGAACCGATTGCGATGATGCGGTCAACATTTTTCAAATCAACGGTTTGCTCTCCCAATTTTCCCTCAGCGTAAGCGATCATCGCTTGAACAATATTGCCGCGAAAATGCGCGTCCTGCGGGCGTTGCGGAACGATCTCGTCGCCGAAGTCCGATGCCCAAACAACTTTGTCGGTCGCGTTTTCGATCTCTTCGCGTTTGAAAAGATCGGCGCCGTTTTTATATCCGGCGAAATAGATCACCTCGTTTTTGTTTTCGCGCAACGCCTTCGCAATCGAGAACAGCACGGCGTTTCCGAGTCCGCCGCCCGCCAAGAGAACGGTTTCGTTTTCGGGAATTTCAGTCGGCGTTCCGGTCGGTCCCATAACGAGAATTTCTTCGCCTGTCTTGAGCAGGGAACACAGCCGCGAAGATGTTCCCATTTCGAGAACGATCATCGAAAGCAAGCCTTTTTCGCGGTCAACCCACGCGCCCGTCAGTGCGAGACCTTCCATCATCAAACGCTTTCCGCCGACCATCGCCGCCGAAGTTTCAAAGTTTTGCAGACGGTAAAATTGTCCCGGCTCAAATTTTCGTGCCTGCAGCGGAGCTTTGACAATCACGTCAACGATGGTCGGCGTTAATCTGTCAACTTTAACAACATACGCACGAAGTTCTTCGTCCAATTTCGCTTCCAATTTGTCAAAAATATCGTCTTTTTCGGCTTGCGATAAAGTTCCGCGTTGAGCCAATTCATCTGCGAAAAGTTCGACAACCTTGCCATAACCGTTTTTTGCCGAAGCCATTGCTTTGACGACATTTCCGGCGTATTTCGGATGATTGTCGCCGTAATATGAAATGAGTTTTCCGTCCGATTCATACGACGTAAAAAATCCGGTTTCGCCTTTTTCGACCTCGACCGTGTGAAATTTCCCGTCGCCGTTTTTCACGGCTTTGAACGGTTGGAAAAATTGCCGCCATTCGTCGAGTTTAAATGTGCCGGGTTTTTCTTTTTCGTAAATAACGTTCGGACTTGTGCCTGCCGCGACGCAGACGGTTCGCGCGGGAAGCGTTTCAAATTCGCCCGCATTCGAGAATTTTCCGGTTTCGGTGTCGTAGTTTTGTTTTTCAAAGACCAGCGCTTTGATTGCGCCCCAATCGTCGGGCACGGCCTCGGTCGGCGACATCAGTTCGACAAAATTGATGCCTTCTTCCAACGCTTTTTGAACCTCTTCGTGATTCAGGCGATACGCGGGCGAATCTTGCAGGCGTTTGCGGTAAACCAATGAAACGCCGCCCCAAGATTGAATCAACGGGACAAAATTGGGCTGTTCTTTGGCTTCCGATGCGCGTTTCCGTTCTTCACGAACGCTCCTGCCGTGAACGAGAAATTCAGCGAAAACTTTTTTCTCTTCCTCGTCAAATGCCGCCCAAGTAGCTTCTTCGCCAATATCTTCGGCAACTACTTCAAATTTGCCGAGCATTTTTTCGACCTGCACCGGATAATAAGCAAAAATTTCGGTCGCCGTATCAATTCCGGTCAAACCGCCGCCAATAACAACTGCCGGAAGCCGCACTTGCAGATTGGAAAGCGTGTCTTTTTTGAACGCGCCCGTTAATTGCAACGCCATCAGAAAATCGGACGCTTGCCGAATTCCGCGAATCAGAT
This sequence comes from Acidobacteriota bacterium, assembly GCA_031431735.1. Taxonomy (GTDB): domain Bacteria; phylum Acidobacteriota; class Blastocatellia; order Pyrinomonadales; family Pyrinomonadaceae; genus JAFDVJ01. The sequence continues at coordinate 8,462 of JANPDZ010000200.1, forward strand.
TGTTTTTCATCGGTACAATCGTCGGACGACCGGCTCCGGTCGCGATCGCAATATGGTCAAAGCCAAAATCCCAGGCATCTTCGATCGTCAAAGTTCCGCCGAAACGAACGCCGCCGTAAGCGCGGAAACGCTTGCGTCTGGAAAGCATCAGCTGCATCATCGTCAGGAAATTTTTGTCCCAACGAACGGTAATTCCGTATTCCGAAACGCCGCCAAAGCCTGACAAAATTCTCTCGTCAAGATCATCGGTGATCTCTGCGATATTTTTGATCGGTTTTGGCGTAAATTTCCCTAGATTTCCCGTCCATCTTTTCGGTAATGGTTCAATCTTTAAACCGTCAACGCCGATCACGCCGAAACCTTCATTTAAAAGATAATGCGAAAGCGTGTAGCCGGCCGGACCAAGACCGACGACCAAAACATTTTTCCCGTTATACGGCAATTGATACGGGCGTTTTGCATTGAGCGGATTCCAGCGCGTCAATAAATTATAAATCTCGAAACCGTACGGCAGATTCAAAACGTCGGTCAAGGTCGCGGTTTCGGCGAGCGGAATATTGACCGGCTCTTGTTTTTGAAAAATACAGCCTTTCATACAATCGTTGCAGATTCGATGTCCGGTGCCGGCACACATCGGATTGTCAATGATGACCAGCGCGAGCGAACCGATCGAATCGCCCTGGCGTTTCAAAAGGTGCATTTCCGAGATCTTTTCATCCAATGGACAGCCTTCGGTTTTGATGCCCAAAGGATTTCGCTTCGGCGCGCCATCTTTCTCGCGCAGTCCGGTCGAACAGGAATCTTTATCGCGTTCGTGGCAGATCAAGCAATAATCAACTTCCGCGAGCGCGTCGCGCTGTGTTCCGCGATCATCGGTTAATTTGAACCCGTCGCGGCGGCGCATTTCTTCCGTTTTTCCCCGCATAATGTTGTGCAATTTCGGTTCGGGGTGAATCAGATGCACCAGATTCTGATAATCAAGCGCGTGCGGAATTTTGAATGCGTACCAATTTTTCTTGCGTCCGTGAAACTGAATCGCCGACCACTCTTCAAATATTTGCAAAACGGCTTTGACCTGCAAAATCTGACCAAGGCCTTCGATCTTGATGATGTTGCGCTCAAAAACTTTGCCGAAGGTTTTGTCCTGCAATTTGTCATAAGCCTTGCTGATTTTATTGAGCGTTTCCCGAATTTCAGCAGTAATTTCCTGGCTTTTCGTCAACGCGTCTTCCGTCTCGACGAGTTTGGCGACGACAAAAGCCACGGCTAATTCTTCGTCGTAGCGGAGCGTTTCATCAAACGCGGCAAATTTAAGTTCGCGCAGAGCCTCGGTTAATTCTGGTTCATTTAACGTGGCGACCCGTTCCGCCGTGTATTTTTTAATGGCGCGGCGTTGGACGAAAAACTTGTATTTCCAAAGCGGGTTTTGTTCGGTGATCTCGCGTTCGAGATGATTGCGTTCGTGCGTGATGCCAAACATTTTGGCGATAAAGCGCGACAAATACGGCGCGGAATCGGTCAAGATGTTTGATTCGACGCGTTTTTCATAACCTTCGCCGCGGACTTCCGTATATTTTGTCAAAACGTCGTGAAGAAGCGCGTTTTCTGTTTTTAATTCGTCATAAAATTTTTCGGTGAGTTCGCGCAATTTTTCGGCATCGAACAGATCCGAGTATTTGAAACCAACCACGCCTAAATCAAAATCGTGATTAAAATTAACTTCTTTTTCCGAAATTCCAGTCATATTACAAGTTTATTAATTGAAAAAATATAAATTTTTGCCAAACGAATATTATACCATTTGCGCTTTGGTCGAAACAAAAGCGGCAAAGATGCTGCCGGGTCTTTTTTTGCCTTGCGAGCAAAAAAGTTGTATATTTTTCATATATTTGTTAAAAATTAAAGGATAAAGCAGGCGCAAATATGTTATAAAAGTAGTTTTGCGTGAAGTGCGCTGATAATTAAAGAGGTTTTATAAAAGAAGTATGGGAAAAGACGAGCGACTAATACCTTTACCAACGACTAAAGAAGTACAACTTTCCACACACGAATATCCGGCGGCGTATTCGCCGATCAATGAAGAAGAAGGATTTAGCGAGCAACGCTCACTTCGTGAATATTTTAATGTCATCTACAAACGTCTGCCGCTGATTCTGGCACTGGCGATCGTGGTCACGTCTGTCGTGGCGTTTTATATGTATCGTCAACCTTCAATTTTCGAAGCGCAGACGCAGATGATCATCGAACCGCCGAAGGCCAAAGTTCAATCAAAAGATGCCATCAACATCAATTTCGGCGGCGATGCCAATTATACAAACACACAATTAAAATTGTTGCAAAATCCGGATTTGATGCGTGATGTAATGGTGCGCCTTGGATTGCATCGCGACCCGAATCTTTTTGCCAGTCAAAACAAAGGCATTATGGGAACGCTTCGTTCGCTTTTCTCAAGCGATAAAAGTAAGGTCGAAAAAGAATCTTCTTTGCCGCTTTTGACCGAAAATACCGAATCGTCCGACGCAAAAAATGAAATTACGCTGACAATTGAAGAGCGTGAACGCGCCGAGAATTACGCCGGCGTGTTTTTGGGCGGTTTAAGAATTGATCCGATTGAGCGGACAAATCTCGTTACGGTCAGCGTGACAAACACGAATGCCGACCTTTGTGCAAAGGTTGCCGATATGACGGCAAAATTGTTTATCCAAAAAGATGCCGACCGCGAAACCAGCGGTGCCAAGCAAACCTACGAAGAACTGAGCAAATCAATTGACGACCTCAAAAATACGATTGCCGGTCAGGAAATGGATTTCATCAAAAGTATGCAGGAATACAATCTTCCCTTACAAGGCGGCAAAGGGAATGATTTTAATGCCGAAAGACTGCAAACCATCAGCACAAATTTATTGGCGGCTGAAGATGACCGCCGAAAAATTCAAGCCCAATATGAAGCCGCGCAAAAGGCCAGCGACGGCAAAGGCGGAATTTTATCGGTCGTGCCGGACAATAAAGCAATTTTGGCGGCGCGGGAACAAAATCTCAAACGTCAAGCCGATCTGGAAAAACGCGTCGAAGATTTAGACAAGAAAATCAAGGAAGCGCAGGAAGAACGTCAAAAACTGCTTGTTACTTACACAGAAGAATATCCGAAAGTTAAACAGGTGACAGCACAGATTACAGAACTCGAAAATCAAAAGACAAATCTTCAAAGAGATATTACAAAAAAAATTGAAGACGAAGGCACAAAACTTATTAAAAATGCCGAACGCGAAGTCGTTACGGGTTTGGGTGCGCAGTTTCAAGCCGCCCAACGTCGCGAGGCACAGCTTCGGACGGATTATAATAACGAAGCCTCGTCTGCCAATTTGTCAGGTGTTGCCGAAACCAGATTAACGACACTCAAACGCGAGATCGAAACCAATCGCGGATTGCTTGATACTTATACGCAACGCCAAAAAGAGCAGGAACTCGCGATCAGCAGCGGTCGTCCCGATAACTTGAAAATAACGACCAGCGCCATCAAACCGACCGAACCGATCGGACCGCAGCGAAATCGAAACATCATTGTGGCGTTTTTAGTTTCACTCGCGGCAGGTATCGGTCTGGCGTTTTTGCTTGATTATCTTGATGATTCGATCCGCACTTCGGACGATGTTGGCAGACATCTCGGATTAGCGACGCTGGCACTGATTCCGCACTACGCGGCGACTGAAAAACGCAAGTCCGCGCTAAATGGGAAAAACGGAAATGCCGGAACTTCGCTCGCGGTGGTCGCGCTCGAAGACACCCGTTCGGCGATGGCTGAGGCTTATCGCCACTTGCGAACATCGTTGCTCTTTTCGTCTGCCGGAAGACCGCCGCAGACAATTCTTGTGACATCGTCGCAACCTTCGGAAGGCAAGACGACGACGGCAATTAACACGGCGATCACGCTCGCGCAATCGGGCGCGGATGTCGTTATTATTGACTGCGATTTGCGCCGACCGCGTCTGCATAGCCATTTCGATCTGGATAATACTGCCGGTTTGACAAATTATCTTTCGGGCGAGAAAAATACGGATTTATTGATGAAACCGTATCCGGGTTTGCCGAAAATGAAGATCATCACGAGCGGTCCGATTCCGCCGAATCCGGCTGAACTCCTTAGTTCGAACGAGATGAAAAATCTTTTGACGTTTTTGCGCGGAAACTTCAAACACGTGATTATTGACTCGCCACCGGCGATTTCATTTACCGATGCGGCAATTCTTTCGACATTGGTTGACGGTGTTATTCTGGTCGCGATGGCGGGCAAGAGTTCGATTCACCTTATGCGCCGTTTCAAACAGCGTCTTTCAAATATCGGCGCACGGATTTACGGCGTTGTCCTGAACGGCATCAAATCCGATTCGGTCGAATACGGCTATTACGGCTACGGTTATACCTACAATTATTACACTGCCAACGAAGGCGATTCAACACCTTCGTTGCAGGAAGTAGAAAAGGCTGCTTCGATTCACGACACTAAGGGATGAGGGATAAGGGATGAGGGATGAATAAAACGATTGTGACAGTGAAAGCTGCTCTTTAATTTTTTTATTAATCAAGGAAAAAGAATGACAGATGAAGAATCAAGAAATGCTTTAAATTCATCCCTCATCCCTCATCCCTTATGAATCCCTCATCCCTTATCCCTCATCCCTAAAAATCCGGCGAGTGCATCTTCCCAGTTCGGCAAAGGTTCCAAGCCGAATTTTTCACTGAACAGACAGGCTAATTTTGAAGATGCGGGGCGCGGCGCGGGACGTTTCAAACTTTGTGCCGAAGCCGGTTCCAATAATTTAGTATCAAGACCTTTCAACTGGCAAACTTTTTCCGCAAAACCCGCATAACTTGTCCCTGCGCCCGAATTTGTGACGTGAAAAAGACACGGCAGATCGAGCGCGGCAAGTTCGCGCAGACGCTTTGCCAAATCATCGGCAAAGGTTGGCGTTCCGAATGAATCGTAGATCGCTTTGATCGTCTTTCCGTCCGCAAGAAGTTTGTTCATCACACTCAAAAAATTTGTGCCGCCGTGTCCATAAATCCAACCGCTTCGGACAATAATCGAACGCGAATAAGCATTTCGCGCCCGAATTTCGCCGTCGAGTTTCGATTGCGCGTAAACGCTTTGCGGATTCGGCGTGTCGCGCTGCGTATAAAAATCTGTCTTTGCGCCGTCGAAAACATAATCAGTCGAGATCGTTACAAAAGCGCAATCAATTTCTTTCGAGGCAAGCGCGAGATTTTCAACGCCGAAAAAATTTGCCGCGTAGCATTTTTCCGGATTCGTTTCGCTGCCGTCAACATCTGTAAAAGCCGCGCAATTTATCGCGGCATCGAATTTTTCGCGTCTGAATAAGTCAAAAACTTGTTCTTTGTCGGCAATATCGAGGTCTTGGCGTGTCAGCGCAACTGTTTCGTCGCCGATTGACCGGCAATATTTTGCAGTCGCTTTGGCAACCATTCCGTTCGCGCCGGTAATGAGAATTTTCATAATTATTGTAACTGTAAATAATTTGTGCGTTTTCCATAAATTGCCTCCAACTTCAGTTGGAGGTTAGCTTAAGGAAAGAATATAGGCTTTAGCCAAAATTAAGAAAAAAATAAGCATCCTTTTGGCTTCAGCCCTTTTTTGTGCTAAAGCAATAAGGAAAATATTAAATTGATGAAGTTTGGCTAAAGCCGCTTGTTTGTATTCAAACTTACCTCCAGCTAAAGCAGGAGGCAATTTATAAGACTTTCCGCACAAATTATTTACAGCATGTAATTATTTCAAACTTGCGCCATACATTTTTTGATAGTAATCGCGATACGCGCCGTTGCGAATATTATCTACCCAATCCTGATTTTCCTGATACCAACGAATCGTTTTGTGCAAGCCTTCTTCCCAATTTGTCAGAGGTTTCCAGCCGAGTTCCATTTCGGCTTTGTCGGCTTCGATCGCATAGCGGCGGTCGTGTCCGAGACGGTCGGCGACAAATTTTATGAGGCTGTGCGGTTTGCCGAGCGCGTCTAAAATAGCTTTGACGACATCAATGTTATATTGCTCGTTGCGAGCACCGATATTGTAAATTTCGCCCGATTTTCCGCGTTCAAAGGCAAGCCAAATTGCCCGTGCGTGGTCTTCGACATAGATCCAATCGCGGACATTTCGCCCATCGCCGTAAACCGGCAGCGGTTCGTCCGTTAAAGCGTTGGCAATCATCAGCGGAATCAGTTTTTCGGGAAACTGGCGCGGTCCGTAATTGTTTCCGCAACGCGTAATGACCGTATCAAGCCCGAAAGTTTCACGTGCCGCCCGCACGAAATGTTCTGCCGCCGCTTTTGATGCCGCGTAAGGCGAATTCGGTCTTAAGGGGGAAAGCTCCGTGAAATAAAGATCGCTTTCATCGGGCAGACTGCCCATCACTTCGTCGGTATTACCGCAAAATTGTAAGATTCCGTTACGTTCAACAATTAAGTTTTTATTGTCTTCAACCTTAACGCACCAAACTTTCCCTTTGTAATACTCTTTTTTCCAATTCTGTTGTCCTAGTCCGACATTTTCAGTCCGAAAATAAACTATATAAGCATCGGTTGAAGCGCGAATTTCCCGATTTCCTATAAAACCATTCGCAGAAGGCTCTCGCTTTTTGATTCTCGGCGACATTCCGAGTTTTATGCTCAGCTCACAGATATTTTCCATCAGACGCTCTGAAGATGTCGAAAAAACAGGTCTGCCGTTTGGTCTGTAATGACCGTCGCTGTCAATGAGTCCGTCAAACAAAGCCTGTAGATAACTTTCGTCAAATGTCAGCAACCAATCGGGAATATATTTGTTTTTAAACCCCTTTCCGAATTGAGAAAAAAATTCTGTCCATTCCTTTGAGCAAATATAGATATGCTCACCAGATTTATTTTTGTGGGCTGTCCATTTAACTCCTAAAGTATCCAAAGATGTTTCGAGTCTTAATCTGGCTTTGTCTTTTTCGGGAACATCAAAGAAAATTCGCCAACTTGTGCAAGTTACAAATTCTTTTTCTCCAACTTTTGTTGTAATGCCTCCGAACTTTCCGGTAACAGGGTCGCGTCTTATTTCATCCGCCTGTCTTTTCGGCAAGCCTGACAATGAAGGGAGTTTTTTTGTTTGAGTTGAAACAAATCCATCACCGATAAAAACTCCGCAGACATAAAAAAGTTCTTTGGTCGGAACATCGCCAATATTTTTCAAGTAAATTGTTTCAGAAGTTTTTCCTTTCCACTTACCGCGGGGAAAAAATAGAAAGTGCTTGTTTAAGACATTTTGAGCTTCATCAAAACGGATTTCCGCTAAACCTTTTTTGGTTGTTTGCCTGTAATACATTCGATGATTAGGCGTAACCTTTAAGTCGGCAGTAAAAGTTTTAAAGTGAATCATTTCACCTTCATAATCCTGAATAATAACTTTTTGGATAACTTTTTCTTCAACTTTGCCGGTTTGCTGACTAATTGAGAGAACTTTATCGCCTTCCTTCAAATCCCGATAGTCTTTCAAGCCATCTTTTGTTAATGCCTTCGTTTCTTCGTCGTAACAAGAAACTTGCACGAATCTTTTAACATTTTTCGCCCGCGCCGCATCGAGCAAAACCTGCGTTCCGAGAACATTCGTCGTCACAAATTCGCTCGCCGACGAGATCGAACGGTCAACATGCGACTCGGCGGCGAAGTTGAAAACGGCTTCAGCCGCTTCGGGCAAAGTGTTCAAAACCGCATCTTTATCACAAATATCGCCTTTTACAAATTTGTGGCGTGCGTCGTCCAGATCTTTCAGGTTTTCGGGGTTTCCCGCATATGTCAGTGCGTCGAAATTAACGATTTCAACGTCCGAAGTTTCCTGCAAAATGAGGTGAATAAAGGCAGAACCGATAAATCCCGCACCGCCGGTGACAAATATTTTCTTCATAAATCCAAAAAGCAACAGTAATTAAAAAGGCTTCGAACGAACTTGCGGTTCGAGGTGAAATCTTTCAAAGAGTTCCCAAACATAGCGCATTCTTTGCTCGATACTTGTCCAGTTATCAGCGGCATAATTCTTTGTTTTATCAAAAATAACGACACTGCTGATTTTTGCTGAAGGACATTCTTGCTGCATCAATTCAATCAGATGGTTCTTATGCTCATCTTCCAATTCAACGACCTCGTAATCCTTATTCAAAGCCGAAAATTCCTTTGAAACCGATAATGAAATCTCTCCGACATCAAAACTCATCATTCTTTGCGTAACGCACCGCCGGATGATAAACGGCAGAGATTTGGAAATATATGGCTGAAGGCGAATATGTTCGTGTAAGATCGCGAGACAATTGCCAAAACAATTCCATTGCAGCTTTTCCTCTGTATTTTCCGAGAGCGCGGCTTTTGTATATGCTTTAAATGCTTCCCTTAAAAGATTCTGTCCGCCATCGGAAGTTTTTCCTTCCGTAAATTCTCTGTAAAACTCGTCTGATTTTTCAACTGTGAAATCTTTATCATTGAAATTTGCCACAAATTTTGCGGTTTTGCCACCGATGTCTTCCAGAACCGTTTGATTTCCTTCGAGAATCAAACGGGCGGCTTCACTTCTCGAATAACGGGCAATTGCGCGTCCCGCCAATGCACCTGTGATGCCGCCGATGATGCCACCGATTAAAATCAGAACAACTGTTAAAAAAATTGAAATATCCAAATAAAGCCAAACAATTGTCGCGGCAGCAATCATTCCGACGATAAAACCGACAATGCCGGAAACATTCGCCGCATCTTTGAGCGCACTGTCGAGGTCTTCCTGACGAATTGTGACGCCCGCCTTTTTTGAACCCCAAACCGCCCATGAATGAAAATTCGGTCCGGCTTCTCTGCCTGTCAATTCTTGTAGCGCCTCAGACAAAACAAAGTGCGCCGCCGTCACTTTTTGATTTGAAACGGCAGGTGAAGTTTCATTTACCGATTCTTCAATTATTTCGAGAAGATTTGAGCTTTTGACTTCCATGAATTTAAGCTTTTGCTCCAACCTCATTTATCTAAAAGGCGCATTTGCTTGAGTAAAATATCGGCGTACTTTTTCGGTGTGTTGATGTCTTTTAAGATAATTTTGCCGCCGTCTTCGCTCGCATTGTCAATGACGAGATTGCCAAAGCCGAGCATTCGCTGCGTAATCGTCGAAGAAACCGAAACGTCCTGAATCGAGCGCAGCGGAACATTGCGCGAATTTTGAAAAATAAATCCCTCGTCAATCTCAATCTTCGCATCGGTCAGCGTGTAGCGCACCATTTTCTGCCGCAGGTGGTAATATGCCGGAATTAAAAACAAAGGCAGTGCAACCAAAGCCGAAATTAAAAAGCCAACTCCGAAAGTCGCTAAAAGCGCAACCAGAAGAAGCGCGCCGATTGCCGCCAAACCGTAACCCATTTTGACAAACATCAGCGTCGGGCTGATCGAAAAAACTTTTATTTCTTCGCTTTCGGTGTCCGTTTCCGCACTAAATTTTCGCGCCACCCGCGTTTCTTCTTCGGCCCCGAGCGCGGTGCCGCACTTTTGACAATAAACCGCTTCATCTGAATTATTTGCGCTGCATTTTGTACAAAACATAATTTTTGAGTGGAGAGTAGAG
>JANPDZ010000201.1:0-3911 GCA_031431735.1 Acidobacteriota bacterium
CAATTTCTAACTGTAACTAAAATAAGGGCTAACTTTTGTGGTCAAGAAGCCAAACAAATTACTGACAGGCTTTTTTGCACTTTTACAAAAAACTGATTTTGACCTAAAAGTGCAAAAAAGGTCGCAATTTTACCGACTTAACCAAAATTGTTTGGCTAAAGTATGCAAAGACAGGTTTTAAGTATTTTGTCAATTTTCTATTTCGTCAAAAGTCTAAATTAGAAAAGTTATGTAATCTCCAAAAAATGATGTAGAATAATTTTAGAGAAAAACCTGCTCAAAATAAGGAGATTACATAGTCGTTCCTTAAAAAACTAAAATTTCTGTCTCAAAGTGAGGCTGGGCGAGATGTTCTTTTTTACTTTTCTAATCCGTAGAAGTTTTAAGCCAATGCGCGCGGACATTTTTCAACTCCTGATTCGCATTGAAAGGGCGTAACCTCTTAGAAAATTCGTGGTTTCGCCACTTCGGGTGAAAATTTCGGGCGAATGCCCCGTCTGCCTTGCAGCGGGGTATTCCGAAAATAACGAATTTTCAATTTACGGAGAGTTTTATGAAAAGATCAGTTTACAATTTCAAGGGTCGTCAACGTGTTTTTTTTGGCTTTTTATGTGTTTGTCTTCTAACGGGCATCAGCTTTTTGATAAATTACAAAATTCAGGCTGAAGCAAAGAACTATAATTTGCAGGTTCGCAAAAATAATAATTCGCTGAAAAGTTTTAGCGCACCGGGAGAAACTTACGGGACGCTAAATGTCGGCGAAAGAACTTCGGTCTGGCTCAAATTGGAAAAGGGAAAATCGCTCGAAACGACGTTTTACGGAAACGATTCGGCAATTTCGACACTGCAAAGCAATCTGGCAGAGCCGACTTCGCAAGTTTCGGCGGACATTAACGCCGACGGATACCCCGATCTGATCAGCGGTTTTCGTAACGCGGCGGGCGGCGGGTTGATCGCCTTTCATCGCGCCAGTCGTCAGGCTTTCGAGCCGACGGACGAACAGGTTTTGGCGGATTTGCGACGCGGCACGTTTCCCGCAACGTTTGAAAAAGACGCGCTTATTCTGGACGTACCGACCGCGCCCAATTTTATATTTGCCGGAAGATTTTCGCAGGATTCCGCCGTTGATCTGGTTTTCGCATCACGAGGCGGCGGTTCGATTTATATAATGACATCGAACGGCAGAGACGGTTTTAATCCGGCGAGAGAAATCAAACTCGATGGCGAAATTACCGCACTCGCTTCGGACACGCTTGACGCTTCCAAAGCATACGCGGGTTTGGTGGTTGGTTTGAGAAACGAAAAATCTTCGACCGTTTCGGTTTTTGACGGAACGGCGGAACTCGTTAATACTACGCCCCGTAAATTTCAAATCGAAGGCGAAGTCAATTCGCTGATTCTGGCAAACCCCGGCGGCACGGCACAAGGCAAAGATGTTTTCGGGTTGGTGAACGGCGAAATTTTTACAATGCGCCGTATCGGAAGTTCAAACAGTTTGATTCATAAAATCGAACTGCCGTTCAGAGCCGCAGATATTGCCGTCGGCGAGTTTATCCGCGACCGCGAGGCGCGAGCCGAAATCGCCGTTTTATCCGAAGACGGCAGTGTTTCGTATCTGACACGCGGCACGCTCGACACGCGACCGTTCACGACCGAAGAAGTTCTCCAAATCTGGGCGCAAAACGGCGGACGCGGGCGCACTTCATTAAAAACGACGACGGAAAATCTTTCTGATGATTGGTCGGTTGCCGAATCGCATCAACTCGGTGTTTATTCCCTCAACGGTAATTCGACGCGGACTTTGCAAAAAGCCTATATCACGGGCAATGAAACCGAAGATTTGCTGGTCACGGATTCAAACAACAACCGCATCCAAATTCTTTTCAAAGAACCGAATACGGACGAGAACAGAACGTCATTCACGGGCGAAACAAAATTTCAAAATGTGGATTTCGCCGCGTCTCCTGCATCAGTTTTGCCGATGCGTCTGAACGTCATGGGACAACAGGGATTCGTCTTTTTCAGTAAAGGAAGTGTCGAACCGACACCTGTCATAGCTGCGCCAAATGCAACTTTTACGGTGACAACTTTAACGGACGAAAACAATGGAGCTTGTAGTGGGGCAGGCACGGGTTGCAGTCCGCGGGAAGCGTTTAACGCGGCAAATGGTGCAGGCGGCGCAGATATGATTACTTTTACGCCGAACGGAACGCACCAACTTACAGTTGACTTGGCAGGAACGGATAACACGGGTGCCGAAGGCGATCTGGATGTTACGCAGGCTTTGACGATAGTTGGAAACGGCACGGCAAATACGATTCTGCAAGGCGGAGCAAGTGTAGGAACGGGAATTGACAAGGTAATTTCCATCAATCCGACTTTTGTTTCGGCTTTTGCCTCTAGTATTTCCGGCGTAACCGTCCGTTTCGGGCGAAATCCCAGCACATTTGCGACCGACGGATTCGGCGGCGGATTTGATTGGGAAGGAACCGGAACCGGAACATTAAATGTTTCGGGAAGCATCGTAACCGATAACCGCACGGTTGACGGCGACGGCGGCGGTATCACGGCAACCAATTCAGTTGCCGGTGCAGGTAGTTTTACTGCATCAAATACGACAATTTCAAACAATATACCGGCAAGAGCGGGAGCAAATTCACCTCTTGGTGGCGGAATTTTCGTTGGTCAAATTACATCTTATCTTTTGACGAATGTCGTGATAAATAACAACAATGTGAACGGTTCGGGCGGACAGGGACAGGGCGGCGGCATATTTGCCTTCGGTCCGACGAGTGCGAGCAGTAATTCATTTTTAACCGGCTCGACCGTAACAAACAACAGCGCACCGCTCGATGGCGGCGGCCTCAGCACAACCCAACGCTTGGATATAAACCCGACGGCAATTATCAGTAATAATTCGTCGGGCAGATTCGGCGGCGGAATTTTTATCAATCACTCCAACATTACTTCGACCTTCAACAAACTGACGATGGTTGGAAACTCGGCAACGACCACGGGCGGCGCAATTTATCTGGGAAGTTCGACGACCGCGAATGTTCTTAATGTGAGTTTTTCGCGTATTGTCGGCAATACAGGTGGAGGATTTACAGGTTTAGCGGTAGATGCCGGAACCGCGAATGTCCAAAACAACTGGTGGGGATGCAATACCGGACCGAGTGCCGCGCCGTGTAATACGGCGGGCGTTACAAATACAGGAACGGCTAATTTCAATCCATGGCTTCAGCTTCGTTTGACGGCGGGAACGACGACTCCGGTGGTCGGTCAAACCACGCCGCTGACCGCTTCGTTCCTGCTCAATTCATCAGGCGGAGCGGTGGCGGTAGGCAATCTCGATGTTCTGATCGGACTTCCCGTAACGTGGAGCGCAAGCAGCGGCGGAACCGTTTCATTATTCGATCCGTTATTAGATGCGACGATCCAGCCAAGCGGAACTGCCGCGGCGATATATACCGCGACTGCCGCCGGAGCGCGGACAGCAACCGCACAGGTTGACAGCGGACCGGCAACCGTCAATTTAACGGTCGGAAAAGCCAGCACAACCTTAAGTAGTTTGACAGATTCGCCCGATCCCTCGGTTGTCGGTCAGCCATATACTGCCGGATTTACTTTAAACGTCACCGCTCCCGGCGCAGGAACACCAACCGTGCCAACCGGAACAATTACTGTTTCCGACGGTGCGGCAATGTGTATGGCGACGCTGCCGGCGACAAGTTGTCTGCTAACCAGTACGACGGCAGGTGTGAAAACTGTGACTTTTTCATATCCGGGTGATACAAATTTCAATGCCAGTCCGAATAACACCGCCGGACACCTTGTGAATAAAGCAAATACAACGACGACCATTACATCACAATCCGCAACAACAACAAATCAGGGCATTCCTTTTACCG
>JANPDZ010000202.1:0-5674 GCA_031431735.1 Acidobacteriota bacterium
GTCCCATGACATAACCGCCGATGCCGCGCCCGTTGACCGATTCAATCGAATGGCAAGCGATGCAAGACACGCCCTCTTCGTCATACGGTCGATTTTTGAATTGCGGTTTATCGGTCAGCGCACCCGAAAAAAGGGCGGCCGGATTATGACAAGATTCGCAATGACGTGTAAGGGCGATGTTTTTTTGTTTGATCAGATCTTTAACATTCTTTTGGTAAAAAGGCTCGCGAAAGCTATTAGCGTGAGCCGATTCACGCCATTGCGGATGAGTGTCAGTGTGACAAATTGCGCAGCGCGAAGATGAAATAAAATCCTCTCCTTTGATAAACTGACCGCTAAAAGTTGTCGCGTTGCTCGGAGCGAAAAGTTTGTCTTTGCCAAAACGATAATCGTAGCTTTCCGAAATCCAACGGTTATATTCCTCAACCGACATTTTGTTGCTCTTAACAAAACTTCCGGCAAAAAACATCGCCCCAATCGCTAAAAAAACTGACAAAACTGAAAATTTCACAAACTTCGTTTTCATTTCACACCACCAAACTCTAAGAAATCTTGTCTGTATTTTAATTATTGTAAATTTATTAAAAAGTTTATAATAAAAGAAGTATTATAAACATTCATTCATACTCTTGCCAAATATTGACAAATAGTTTGTTTTATCCGGATAAAATTGTGCAAACATCACGGCTTCGCCATCTTGACAATGCGCCTCATAAACTTGTAATCTTTCTCTATTGCCAACATCCGATTAATTGGACGGTAAAAACCAAACTGTCTGCGAATCTTGAAAGATGCGCGCAATATCGTCAAAGTATGGCGATGACAGACACGGAGAAATTATTAGACCTTTGAAGTTGAAGTTTGATTTTAAAGGCAGTTTCGTTGAAGTGTTGACTAAAGAAAATGTCCATCTTTGGGCATATATTTAGATACTATGATATAAATGATTGCAAATTTAGCTTTTACCGAATTTTGATGATGCAGTAAGACATTGAGTTAGTTTTTTGTATTTTCCACCAGTTTTTATTGACATAGCTAAATAGTTCGTGGTAAAAATCTAAAGGTTTGATTTTTTGAAATTATTGACTTAACGGGATACAAGAGGAGAAATATGAACAGTAAAACATTGATTCAAAAGGCAGTTTCGCTTTGCTTGATGGTTACGATATACGCGGCTTACTCAATGGTAACTTTAGCAAGCACTGAAAGAATTGCCGGAGAACTTTTAATTTCGGGGAAAAATTCCAGCGTAAAAGTTAATGGAGAAACGGCTCAAAGCGGTCGTTCAATATTTTCGGCCAGCACAATTACAACCCCGGAAAACGCGACAGCAATTATTAATTTGGGCAAAATCGGTAAAATCGAACTTGCTCCGAACACTACATTAAACATATCTTTTACCGAAAAAGGTATCAGTGGCGATTTGCTCAAAGGCGAAGTTACCGTTTTGGGAGCAACAGAAGCAGTCACGGTCAAAACATCGGAAGGAAAGACAGTCAAATTAAACGCAGGTCAATCGATCAAGTCCGGCGCACCCTTTGATGATGATCAACGTGACAGTAACGGCAACTGCGTTGACACCGACAAAGATGGTAAACTTGAGTGTGATGATGACGAAGTCGGCATGGCTTGGTGGATTTGGGCGGCTATTTTCGGTGGCGCGATTGCAGGCGTTGTAATTGCAGCTACTTCGGACAATAATCGTATAGCTTTAGGCGGCGGAACAACAGTTGTTAGTCCGAGTCGCTAATTTTTTTGCCAATATCTAGACAACTTTTATAAGAGAGGTTTTATCTTTTTAAAGATTGTCATTTAGGAGGAATTTTTTAATGCTCAGCAAAACTTTGATTCATAAAACGTTTACGCTTTTTACAGCAATAGCTGTGTGGTGTGTTTATTCGATGGTTGCGATAGCTGCGCCAAAAGATATTACGGGTGAAATTACCGTTTCAGGACAAGTTACAGTTAATGGTCAATCGGTTGTCTCTAGCTCAACCGTGGTTTCCGGCAGTAACATTGTGACAGGCGATAATTCAACAGCTGTTATCAGTTTGGGCAAAACCGGCAGAGTTGAACTCTTAGCCAATTCAAATATTACTTTGAAATTTTCTGACTCAGGCATTACCGGAATTCTTTCCGAAGGTAAGGTCCGGGTTTCTAATGCAGCAGGTGTTGCTACAACGATTACAACCAAAGATGCCGCAGTAATTGCTGATGCCGGTCAAGGCAACAGTTTTGCTGTCCAGGTTGAGTGTTCGCACACCCACGTTGATACAATCAGCGGATTGGTAACGATGCGAAGCGGTACTAACGATAAACAAGTTGCGGCTGGCACTGATGCGGTTGCAGGCAATCTGTCACAGACCGGTTGCAAACCTTGTATGATTCCGGGTCCCGGCGTGCCGGTTGCATCAATCGGCACACTTCCGCTCTTTGCTATCTTGTTGGCAGCGGCTGGCGGTATCGGAACGGCCATTCTTGTCGGTGGCGGAAACACAACCACAACCGGTGGCGGAACAGTTGTAATTAGCACAATTCGCTAAATTACTTTGTTCTTTTGTAGAAAAATTATTGCGGGTCAAGTTGATTTCAAACCTGACCCGCATAATTTTGTTTTGATTTGTGAATTATTTTAACAAAATATATTAAATGGTCCGTAAAATAAGTTTTCTAATGAATTTCAAATTTCAGATTTCAAATTTCAAATAAAACACAAATTCGAAAGGTAAAGGGTGAGAAAACCAAACATTAGAAAACTAATTTTACAGACTATTTAATACTCTGGAAAATAAGTTTTTTAATATAAACGCAGAGGGCGCAGAGTTTTTACTAATACTTTATTTTACAGAATGATTGTTAAATATCTCCTCTGCGTTCTCGACGCTCTCTACGTTAAAAAATATCAGAAAATCTATTACAGAGTATTTAATTAGGGTCTAAAAAAGTATTATATGCATATAGCAGTTATTGGAACAGGTTATGTCGGATTAGTAACAGGTGCTTGCTTTGCCGAATTCGGTGTTGAAGTCACCTGTGTTGACGTTGACAAAAAAAAGATTGCTGGCTTGAAAAATAATATCATGCCAATTTACGAGCCCGGCTTGGATACGATTGTTGAAAAGAACTTCAAAGCCGGAAGACTTCATTTCACGACAGATATTAGATCTGCGGTCGAACAGGCTTTAGTAGTATTTTTGGCGGTCGGAACTCCGCCTAAAGAAGATGGTTCGCCCGATATGAGTTATTATCAACAAGCAGCCAAAGACATTGCCGAGGCTATGAACGGTTACAAAGTTCTTGTCACAAAATCAACCGTTCCTGTCGGAACAGGCAAATGGCTTCGCAAATTTGTTGAAGAAAACCAGATCACAAAAACAAATTTCGGCGTCGCATCAAATCCTGAATTTCTTCGGGAAGGGGCGGCAATTGACGATTTTATGCGTCCTGATCGGGTGGTGGTCGGCAGTAATGAAGAAGATGCGATCGCGATCATGAAAGATCTCTATCGCCCGCTCTACTTGATCGAAACTCCGATTGTTATCACTTCGCTTGAAGCGGCGGAACTAATCAAATACGCCGCCAACGCATTTCTCGCAACAAAAATCACGTTTATTAACGAAATTGCCAACCTTTGCGATGCAATTGGCTGTGACGTTCACGATGTTGCACGCGGAATGGGTATGGACAATCGCATCGGGCGCAAATTTTTGCACCCCGGGCCGGGCTACGGCGGTTCGTGCTTCCCGAAAGATACTCGGGCATTTACAAAAGTCGGCGACAAATACGGCGTTGAAACGTCAGTTGTTGATGCGGTCATTGAAGCGAACGAATATCAACGACTGGCGATGATTCCGAAAATCGAGAAAGTTGTCGGCGATTTGAATGGCAAGAGAATCGGCGTTCTGGGGCTTTCATTCAAACCCGAAACCGACGATATGCGTGAATCTCCGGCGACAGATATTATCAAGGAAATGCAGAAACGCGGTGCGATTGTTCGTGCATTTGATCCGGTCGCGATGGAAGAAGCGAAACACAGCCTTCCCGACATCGAATACGCAACTGACGAATATGATGCAATTAAAGGTGCCGACGCGCTCGTGATCGTGACCGAATGGAATCAGTTTCGGGCACTTGATATGGAAAAGGTCAAAAGTCTTCTTAAATCGCCGAAAATTGTTGATTTGAGAAATGTTTACGAACCGAAACATATGCGCGAACTTGGGTTTGAATATGTCGGTGTCGGGCGGTAAAATTAAGGGATGAGGGATAAGGGATGAGGGATGAATTTAAGAATAATTCTTTTTCATCCCTCATCCCTCATCCCTAAAACATTATGTCAATCACAACAAAAGTTCTCGTCACAGGCGGTGCGGGATTTATCGGTTCCAATCTGGCTGACGAATTAATCAAACAAGGCGCGAAGGTATCTATTTTAGATAATCTTTCGACCGGCTTTCGTGAAAACCTCGAAGAAATCGGCGGCGATTTTGATTTTGTCGAAGGCGATTTGAACGATGACGACGCACTCCGAAAGGCTTTGCAGGACGTTGAGATAATTTTTCACCAGGCGGCATTGCCGTCAGTTCCCCGTTCGGTTGAAATGCCTGCCGAAACGCACCAAGCGTGCGTCAACGGCACCTTTAACCTACTTTTGAAAGCGAAAGATTCTGGCGTAAAGCGCGTTATTTATGCCGCGTCGAGCAGTGCTTATGGCGAAACGCTCGTTTTACCGAAGGTTGAAACGATGCGACCAGAACCGCTTTCGCCTTATGCGGGCGCGAAATTGATGGGCGAATATTATTGTCAGGTTTTCAGCCGCGTTTATGGTTTAGAATCAATCGCGCTACGTTATTTCAACGTCTTCGGACCGCGCCAAAATCCTTCGTCGCATTATTCGGGCGTGATCTCGCGCTTTGTTGACGCGCTGATGGGCGATAAAACGCCGGTCATTTACGGCGACGGTGAAACGTCACGGGATTTTACATACATCGGTAATGTCGTTGACGCAAATATCAAAGCCGCGCAAACCTCAAAAGGCATCGGCGAAGTAATGAACTGCGCGAACGGCGAACGCATCAGCTTAAATGATTTATTGGAAGTCTTAAAAAAAATCACAGGCAAACAAAACGTGAACGCAACTTACGAACCCGAACGCAAAGGCGATGTCAAACATTCGCAAGCCGACAATTCCCGCGCCGTCGAATGCTTCGGCTACGAAAAGCTTGTCGGTTTGGAAGAAGGTCTGGTCAAAACAATTGACTGGTGGAAGCAAAGCCGTTTCGCTCTCTAATCCTCTTAAATTATCTTCAATTTTCAAATTGTTTCCGCAAACTTTCAGTGTAAGGCGCGCGGGCAACGCCTTTTTCGGTGATGATTGCCGTGACCAGATCGTTCGGCGTGACGTCGAAAGCGTAGTTGCTGACGGAAATGCCTTCGGGGGCGAGCCGGATGTCTTGGACGTGAGTGACTTCCCGAATATCACGTTCTTCGATCGGAATTTCTTCACCGGTCGGGCAATTCAGATCAACAGTCGAAAGCGGTGCAGCAACGTAAAACGGAATATTGTGGCGTTTGGCGAGAACGGCGACCATATAAGTGCCGATTTTGTTGGCGACATCGCCGTTTGCCGCGATCCGGTCAGAACCGACGACGACCGCCTGCACGCCGCCTTTTT
>JANPDZ010000203.1:0-3593 GCA_031431735.1 Acidobacteriota bacterium
TAAAATGTCTTGGCAGAATTGTTCGGAAAAAAAATTTGTTTCATACCAAAATTCTAAACCGTTCAGTTCTGCTTTTCAAAGAGCACTTTCCTCCAAAGTCTAAAAATCTTTTCCCATCAAAATATTGTAGTTCTTTTCCGACATTTTCAAATAGTATTGCATCAATAGGCTCAGTCCTTTCACTTTTTGTTCTCAAACGCACACCTTCATGAAACTCCCAATGTTTTTGTTTTACAATTTGGCTAAGATTTTTTGTGTATGTATTACGAAGCCTTAAAAAGGCTCTCTCATCTTCGTAACTTCCCCAAAAAGCCATTTTCCAAGTTAAAACTTCACCTTTCTCGGCTTCTTTAGCATCAACTTGGCTAATTTCGCTTTTGTTGATTACGATTGTCCATACAGGTCTAGTTGGATTCCCTTTTTTTAGTTGAGAAATAATTTGATTTGCAACAAAAGGACTGTAGTGCCAAATAGGTCGTTTTTCTCTATCTAAATCGGCTTTTTGATAGATTATTGTAATTGCTGAAACATCCGCTTGAAATAATAAATAATGAAAATTTGAGAAATTCGTTATTCGACGAACTTCATTTTTTTTGAAAAATTCTTGTCTGAACTTTTTGGAGGTGCTATTGAAAAGCCGTTTAGCAGGAAGCACAAACCCAATATATCCATCATTAGCAATGAACTCTGTTGCTCGCCACGCAAAGGCTTCTTCAATTCTATTACCTCCAACGGGATGAGTCTTCGAGTAATTCAAAGCATTTTCATCTTTGGGATTGTCTTCTATATCCAGTCTTTTCCAAGGCGGATTTCCAATAATCCAATCAAAGTTCATTGTAAGCGGGTAAAATTCTTTATTGGGATCAAAAAAATCTCCTTCAAAAATGTTTTTATCGTGAAGATTCGGAAACTTAAATCCGTTGTTTTGAGCTAAATCAGGTGGCTCAATATAGTTTAGCAAAATCAGAATTAAGCTAAACTCTGTAACTTGGCAAGCCTCAGGATTCAGTTCCACACCATAGATACTTTCTTCCATTATTTGCTTTAGTTCGATTGGCTTCAGATTCGTTGCATTTTGTTTCTGCAATTCTAACTCAATCAAATAGCGGTAAGTCAAAACCAAGAAAATGCCCGAACCGCAACATGGATCAAGAATTTTCATGCCTTGTTTGAGAGGTTTCACGGAACTGATTTCATTTATCAAATAATCCGCTAAGGCTTCAGGTGTGTAAACTGCTCCGGCTTTTTTACTTAATCCTTGAGCCTTGAGAAATTGCTCGTAAATATATGAAAGCGTTTCAACCGGAATATAAGAAAAATCGTAAATACTAAATAAAGCAGGCTGACCCAAAGCAGTATCGCCGAAAAAAACAGAAGCAACATCAGAAACTAAACTATCGTTGAAAATATTCTCAAATCCTTCCGGGAATGGAAATATCTGACCTTCAAATCTTAGCTCAACAGCATCAGAAAGTTTCTTTAGCTCATTTAAAGTTGCTCCACTTTGAAATACATTGTCTAAATCAAGATTTTGCGATTTCGCCCAATCTTCGGTGAGAATTTTTCTATCTTTTAAGTAACGAAAATAAACATATTTACCGATGATTGAATGGATATGTTTTAAGGCTTCATTTTCACTTATTGAATTTTGAAGTTTCTTAACAAGTTCTTGTTCCAATTCTTTCAAATTTCTTAGCAATCGCTTATCAACTCGATTGTCATAATTAAAATTGGGTGAATTTTGAAGTTTCTGCCAAATACTTCCATTGTCAACTGATTCAGATGAATACTTTTGCAAAGCCTCAATTACAACGCTCGACAATTCAAATAAACTTGGTTGTCCACAAGGAATATCTTCAATCAAACCGCTTGCTAAGTTATCTTGGTCATAATCAAATCCTGTATAAACTTTTATTTCGTCAGGTAAAATAACTATTACAAAAGGAACTGAACTGGAATTCCATAAATCTTGATGAAGTTTTCTTGCATCAGAAACGGATTCCGCCTTGGCAACAAAAACAATCGGGCGTAAATTGTCGGAGTGTTGTTCGTCTGCCTGAGTTTTTATAGTGTAAGAGCCAAAAATTTTTACATTATTATTATCTGAATTTATCCGATTAAAAATTCTTGCAAGGTAAGTAAGTGAAGAAACAGTTGAGAACTTTTCAAGCGAATAATACCTCGTGTTATCTTTGTAACCAAGAGCAGATAAAAGGCTATCAATTCTATTATCTGACATAAGCCATTGATTCTCCTATATGTTAGAGATAGAGTGTTTATTTCATGTATGAAAAACTATTTAATTTATAGCATATCAGCTAAGTATGAGTAAAATATAAAGTTATATTTTTTACTATCTTTTTAATTCCATTTTGGCAATAGATTCAAGGTGAACCTCGTCGGGACCGTCAGCTATCCGCAGCATTCGGGCGACGATCCAAAAATTCGCGAGCGGGAAATCTTCGCAAACACCCGCGCCGCCGTGCGCTTGAATGGCTCTATCAATAATTTTTAAAGCCATTGGCGGAACGACCGCTTTGATCATCGCGATCTCGCGCCGCGCCGCTTTGTTGCCGACTTCGTCCATCATCCAGGCGGTTTTCAGAACAAGCAGACGCGCCATCTCGATTTCATTGCGGGCTTCGGCGATCCATTGGCGAAGCACGCCTTGTTCCGCAAGCGGTTTGCCGAAAGCGATCCGCGATTTCGCCCTTTTGCACATCAATTCGAGAGCGCGTTCGGCAATTCCGATCAGACGCATACAATGATGCACACGTCCGGGACCCAAGCGGCCTTGCGCGATCTCGAAACCGCGGCCTTCGCCGAGCAAAAGATTTGAAACGGGAACACGGACATCGGTAAATGTAATTTCCGAATGACCGTTCGGCGCATCGTCAAACCCGAAAACAAGCAGATTTCTTTCGACCTTGACACCCGACGCATCCATCGGCACGAGAATCATTGATTGCTGGAGATGTCTCGGTGCCTCTCGGTCGGTTTTCCCCATAAAGATCGAAAGACGGCAACGCGCATCGCCCGCGCCGGTTGACCACCATTTGCGACCGTTTAAGATATACTCGTCGCCATCACGGACGATTGAAGCGCAAATATTGGTCGCGTCCGACGAGGCAACTTCCGGCTCGGTCATCGAAAAACACGAACGAATCTCGCCCGCAAGCAGCGGTTTCAGCCACATTTCCTTTTGTTCCGCTGTGCCGTATCTTTCCAAAACTTCCATATTTCCCGTGTCGGGCGCAGAACAATTAAAAACTTCCGACGACCAGAAAACCTTGCCCATAATTTCGGCAAGCGGCGCGTATTCGAGATTCGTCAACGCCGAAACTTCCGGCAAAAATAAATTCCACAAGCCTGTCAAACGCGCTTTTTCCTTCAAATCTTCAATCAATTGCAAAGGCTGCCAACGGTCGCCCGAATTTATCTCATCGTGAAAGGCCTTTTCGTTCGGATAAATATGTGCGTCCATAAATGCTTGCAGACGCTTTTGCAGTTCGCGTGTTTTGTCTGAGTAGTTAAAATCCATCTTGCCTAGAATTTTCAAGGATTACTGCGCATTCGTCAAATTCGTAAAACGC
>JANPDZ010000204.1:0-2019 GCA_031431735.1 Acidobacteriota bacterium
CCGACGCTGATCCCCGAAATATATGCGCTTGCGAGATGCGGAAATTTCCCCGTCGTCAGCTTTGAAAGCACGATTTCGCAGATTATCGAAACAGCGATCGCCGTTAAAGTCTGCGGATAGCTTTCCAGAATGCCGAATGCCGTTTGCCCGACCAGCAGGATCAGCGTGATCAGGATCGGCGCGACAAAGCGCGAATCAATGCCGAAGATCTTCTCGACCTCGATCTTCGGTGTTTGCGGAACTATTTCAACGGCATTTGCACTCATAAATCATTCTTTTATTTTATGAACTTTATTGACTTCAGGCTTTTCAACGATTTGTATTTTACCCGAACTCCAACGAATTTCAACCTTTTCAGGCTTTGAATTTTTGCCGAGACCAAAATGAAGCCGTCTTTGATTCTGTGAACAAAAGCCGCTTCCGCCCGAGATCGTCTGAATCTGGGTTTGCCCGTTCCAATACACTTTGACGCTCGCGCCGATCGCGCTCCGGTTACCGCCGGTTCCTTCGAGTTCGAAATCTAGCCAGTTGTTTTCGGGCGAAACCGTGTTTTTATAGATCAAAACCGGCGCGTTTTGATTGGCGACAATGACATCCAAAACGCCGCGATTCCATAGATCGGCAACCGCGACGGCGCGTCCGTCAAAGGTTTCCGAAACACCGACCGACAGCGCGACATCGTTAAATTTTCCCGCGCCGTCATTGAGCCAGACTTTTTTCTGCTGAAAACCGGCGAGACTTTTGTTTTCGATTTTTCCCCAATTTGCCGCATCATTGATGATCGCATTGTTACCGACCGTTATTTTTGAATAATCATACCAGTAATTCGTCGCTTTTTCGGCGGAAATAAAACCGTTTGTCAAAAACAGATCAAGATTCCCGTCGTTATTCAGATCGCCGAATTGTGTTCCCCAGCTCCAGCCGCCGAATTCGATGCCGAAATTTTTTGCCTGATTTTCAAATTTCAGATCGTTTCCGCCCGTCCCCGGTTTCGGCATCCACAGATTATTGCCCTGCAAAAGAACGCCTTCTTCCGAGATATTCGAAACATAGATCGCCTGTTTCCCCTGATTTAAGACATCGCCAAAACTCGCGCCCATTCCGCTTTTCGGCGCAAAACCAACGCCGCTTTTCTCGCCCGCATCAATAAACTTTTCGCCTTTGTCGCTAAGAAACAATTCCGAAACACCGTAGTCGTTAGCGATAAAAATATCTGCAAAACCGTCGTCATTCAAATCCGCCGAGCCTAAAGCAAGTGCCCAACGATTCGTTTTGATGCCGAGTTTTTCCGAAACTTCCTCGAATTTTCCGCCGCCGAGATTATGAAAAAGATATTTGCGGCCGCCGTTTTTTGCGTATTCAAAACTTTCGGGCATAATCGCGGAATCCTTTAAGTTCCATAAATTCAGATCTTCACGAAAATATCCGCCGAGAAAAATGTCGAGCAGTCCGTCGCGGTCGAAATCAAACCAGATTGCCGTATTGATATTCGCCCAATCGGGAAAACTGGTATTTTCAACTTTTGTGAAATTCCGGCCTTCATTATTTTTGAAAAGTTCGGTTTTGCCCCATTTATAAACGAGCAGATCTTCAAAACCGTCGTTATCGAAATCGCCCCAAACCGCGCCCATCGAAACGCCTGTTTCCCGACGGTTCAAATCGGCAACGCCCAGATCTTTGGCAACGTCGGTGAACGAGCCGTCTTTGTTATTTCGATAAAGGGCATTGAGCGAACCTTCGCCGCTATTCGTCAGATAAAGATCGTTCCAGCCGTCTTTATCAAAATCGGCAACTGCCACGCCCGCGCCCATCGAAGCGATGATCGGCATAATATTACCGAGTTTAGCATCGAGTTTTGGCGCTGAATGTTTGAAATTTACGCCCGATTTTTGCGCCGATTCTTCAAAATAAAAGCCGTAACGCTTCAAAGTCGTTTCTTTGTCAACGGTCGGTTTGGTTTCGGTCACATAAAAACGCTTGACGACAAAAGGTGTCGCCAAAAGTGCCAGGAAAAACACG
>JANPDZ010000205.1:0-7558 GCA_031431735.1 Acidobacteriota bacterium
TTTGGAACGATCTTTATTAATTCACAAGAGCGACTGTGAAGTTTCAGAAATTGCATTTCAAAGGTTTCGATTAATTCTTTCATAAAAAAGAGAACGACAAGATTTTAACTTGCCGTTCTCTTTTTGTCATTGTTCGATAAATTTCAAATCTGAAATCATCAAAATCTATTTTCCCTTAAATCGACGTTCCTCTTCGTAAATGCCCAAACCGTAATTTTTCCCATTATAGTTCAAACCATTTTGAAGCTTGCCTTTGACACCGATTTCAGTGCCTTTTGACGGTACGCTTTTTTCGGTGTAAACCCAGATCGAGCCTGTCCCGTCGTCAATTTTATAAACGCCGCCGCGAACATTCGTGAACGGAATATTTACCCCATAGGCATCGCGCACAATTCCCGCAACGACGACATCCTTGTTTTGATATTTTGACGGATTCGCCTCAATATCCGCGATACTTTTGCGTTCGGGACACGCCGCTGTCAATAATCCGACCGTCAACATCAAACCGACCAAAAACATAACTGTTTTCTTCTTCATTATTTTTTCCTCGCTGCCCTAAGATAAAACTCCGGGAGAGTTGTTTTTTCAGTCATAAAGATTCATTTTCAGCGTCAAAGTTTGCCAATTTTTTCAAATTTTGCGATGCTTTGTTTGTTCTTTTTCCACACATCTTCCGAAAAAGGTAAAAAATGACGAATGTGGCAACCCAAACTTTGCGTGATAAATTTACGTTCACATCGAGCCTCGCGGCGGATATTTGGTCTCCGAAACCAAATTCAAAAGCGTATGAATGGTGGTATTTCGATGCCATCAGCGATGACGGCCGCGACGCGGTCGTCATAATTTTTCTCGACAATTTCATCTTTTCGCCACGCTACAATAAATCAGTGGAGAGTAAAGAGTGGAGAGTGGCGAGTCAAATTGAAACCAATCAGCAATCTGCAATCCGCAATCCGCAATCGAATGTTCCGGCAGTCGCTTTTACTTATTACCGGGATGGAAAAGTTGTCTATCGCACAATAAATGAATTTAACGCTGATGAATTTTCTGCCTCGGAAACCGAGCCTTCGTGCAAGATCGGCGAGAATTTCTTTCAATTTGAGTCTTTGCCGTATGGAACGGGTTATTTTATTTCGATCAAAGCGAACTTGAAAAAGAATCTTTGTCTCGAAGCCCAACTCGAATGGGTTTCGATTGAAAGCGATTTTTCTCCCGGAAAAGCCGTCAATCCAAACGACGCGCACGTTTGGAATTTAGCTGTTTCGCGGGCAGATGTCTCTGGTAAAATCAATGTTAGGGGGGAAAATGGCAAGGACGTAAAAGCCGTGCAGTTTCGCGGTACAGGTTATCATGACCATAATTACGATAACCGGTGGCTTCCCGAAACGGTAAAAGACTGGCAATGGGGCCGAGCGCATTTCAATGACGCAACCGCCGTTTTTTATCGTTATCAAGAATGTGGCGAAGTCCCGGCGACCACTAAACTTTTCACGATTCGTAACGGTGAAATGCGCGATCGTGATGCGAGCTACGATGAACAACATTTTTCGCGCGATATTTTCGGCGTCAAATATCCGCAACGTTTGACATTTCTGACCGAAGACAATATGCGTTTGCGCGTCAAACAAACGAAAATCATTGATTCAAGTTTCTTTTACCTGCGTTTTTTGTCGGAAATGACGCTCACACTGCGTGACGGCAAACCGCGAAAATCAATCGGTATCACCGAATACCTCCACCCAAAAGCCTTGAAATACCGCTGGCTCGACTGGCTCGTCAGTATGCGCATCGGTCGCCGCGGCAAGCGAGCTTTTCTTCGCTAGGGATGAGGGATTTTAAGGGATGAGGGATGAGGGATGAGGGATGTATAGGAAATAGGCAAAGAGCAATTGAAGTTAGCAAAAAGAAACAGACTGCTTACATTCATCCCTCATCCCTCATCCCTCATCCCTTTTTTCATCCCTCATCCCTCATCCCTCATCCCTTTTTTCATCCCTCATCCCTCATCCCTCATCCCTTTAAAATCCCTTATTTATTCGCCAACTTAACGGCCGTTCCATACGCCAGAACTTCGGTCGAACCTTGTGTAAATTCGGTCGCATCGTAGCGCATACAGATGATTGCATCCGCGCCCATTTCCTGTGCGTGCGCGATCATGCGCGCAAAGGCTTCTTGGCGTGCCGCTTCGCAGACGCGCGTCCATTCTTCGATGTTGCCGCCGCCGAGAGCTTTCAAACCGCCGATAAATCCCGCGCCGATGCTGGTTGCCCGCACGACAATTCCGCGCACAACGCCCAAATATTGAACAATATTTGCCATTTCCACATTATTTCCGGTTGTTACGATCATTATTTTTCCTCCAAAACTTTACTCAATCCACAAGGCTTCAATCAAATTCAGACGGCTTGCCCGAAATGCCGGCAAAACGCCCGCCATAAAAGCGACTAAACATATTATTGCAACTATAAATAACAGAGAAAGCGGCTTGAATGCAACCAGATTATAGTCTTCAAACGATTCGAGAAAATATTCCGACGCGTAGGAATTCCCGATTTTCCCGACCAGGGTCGCGCCACTAACTGGCTGTTAAATAAAGGAAAGCCGGGGAAACAGACTAACAGGCGCGTTTTACGTTTTCTCCTTAACTTAATGCCGTTGCCCTAAAGAAACGGTATCTTTCCCTCTGATTTGGTGCGCTCAATCGGCATTAAAGCCGCAAAGTCTTTCGTCCGGATCTTTATAATTGTTTCCCTTTAATTTGAATCGTTGATTTGGAGTGAGTTTTGAAAGTACCCACAAATATCAATAAAAAATTAAATATGCGCAAACAATGTTTACAATAATTATTATTGATTTACTAAATTTATTTTGTTATCATCATTAACAGTGGATGTTACTCGCGCACCGCGTTTCGTCATTCCAATACAACAAATTCAATACTCGAAAACTGTTGTCCTAATAAAAATCCAGGTAATTCCAACATTGCGGCTTCTCAAACCTTAAGTGTTCTTTTTACCCCTTAAAAAAATCCAAACCAAGAGAAAAAGATTATGAAAAAATTTTTGACCCCGTCTAAAACTTCGTCACGAAAATCCCTGAAAAATATGCTGCTTTCGAAACTTGTCCGGCTGACAGGCAAACGCATGATCGTATTAGGGATCATCTTCGCATTGTATCTAACGATGGCACTGCCGATGCCATTTTCCGGCAATCGAAGCATTCTGCCCGAAAGAATGTCGCCCGTTGCGCCGGTTTCCGCCAATACCGTTTATTACGATTTTACGGGCGGGAATCTGAATTTCAATATAACTGCCGCAACTGCCAACTTGATCAACACAAATGATGATTGGTCGGGTGTTAATTCTGTCGAGGGTTATGAAGGTCGCGATTTGACCAATCCGACCGAAGGCGTTGATCCGCAAACCGTGCTGACGGCGGAATTTACCAATTCGCAACTGCCGAATACGCCGACGAACGTCGCCGCCAACAAAAGCAACCCGAGTGCCGCAAACTTCGGCGGCGTCGCCGAATTCGATACCGGTACTTATTTGGCGATCGGCTTTCAGGGCAATGTTCACGCCAATCCCTATATGGTCTTCTATCTCAACACGACCGGACATTCGAGCGTCCGGATGGGCTACACCGTGACCGACATAGACGGCGGCTCGAATACTTCCGTTTCGCCAATCGCCCTGCAATACCGCGTGGGCGAGACCGGAAATTTCACGAACATTCCCGCCGGTTACATCGCTGATGCGACCGACGGCCCGACAATTTCCGGCCGCCAGACGTTTAAAAGCATCACACTGCCGGCCGCTTGCGATAGTCAGGCACAGGTGCAGGTCAGACTTATCACGACCAATGCAAATGGCCCCGACGAATGGATCGGTGTCAATAACGTTGTTTTCAGTGTCCTTCCGCCGACAGCCGCGATGGTAACAGCCGGAGGGCGCGTATTTTCACCAGAGGGCCGCGCGTTGGCGAATGCTTCGATCATAATGTATGACTCGACCGGCAACACAAGATTTACAAGATCCAATAGCTTCGGATATTATTCATTCCGCGATGTACCAGCTGGTGAAAACTATATTTTTGAAATCAGAAGCAAACGATACTTATTTTCGCAGGCAACGCAAGTTGTCAATCTCACCGAAGATAACAATTCGATTAATTTCTATGCTGACCCGCTAACTTCGGACATCTTCAAATCGCCCCTACGCGTAAAGAGCGAACAGTAACTTCAAAAAACTCAAGAGCCGTGTAAAAACCGCTTGCCAATCAGAAAGATGAATTCATCTTTCTGATTGGCAGGCGGTTTTTTTGCAAATCTGGCGCAATTTGATTTGTTTAGCCTTCACGCATTACAATTCTTTTTCCCCGTTTATGTCCGATTTATCCTATTTTGTGCTGTTTAAGGTAGTTTGGCACACAGCAGACACACAATAATTTTCGTCAGTTTGTAACCTTACATCGAATTGAATTAAACTGATTTGCAAATTACGAACTAAAAAAAGTTGCTCGTTTGAATCAATCGTTTCCGATTGTTCCCGAAAATTTGCATTTGAATACTTATGAATAACTTCAGAGAAAAAGCCAATCTTATCTGGTCAATTGCCGATCTTTTGCGCGGACGTTATAGACAATCGGATTATGGCAAAGTGATCTTGCCTTTTACGGTTTTGCGTCGGCTTGATTCGGTTTTAGAGCCGACCAAAACGGATGTTCTTTCAGCCTTTGAGATTCATAAAGACAAAAATCCTGAGATTCTTGAAGCGATTCTGAACCGCGTTTCAAAAAACAAGTTTCATAATCACAGCAAGTTTGATTTTTTCGAGTTGGCGAAAGACCCGAATAATATTGCCGCGAATCTTCGCAATTACATCAACGGTTATTCAATCGGCGCAAAGGAAATCATTAAATATTTCAAGTTTGATGAACAGATCGAAAATCTTGAATCCTACGATTTGCTTTATTTAATCATCAAGAAATTTGCACAATCGAGCGATATTTTTACAAATGTCAGTTCGATTGAGATGGGTTATATCTTTGAAGAATTGATCCGCAAGTTTGCCGAGCTTTCAAACGAAACCGCCGGTGAACATTTCACGCCGCGTGAAGTTATCAAGTTGATGGTCAATCTGCTTTTTGCGGGCGACAAGACCGCACTCACGCAAGAAGGAATTGTCAAGACACTTTACGACCCGGCTTGCGGAACGGGCGGAATGCTTTCGGTTGCCGAAGAATATCTACACCAATTGAACCCGGACGCGAAATTAGAAGTTTTCGGACAAGAAATCAATCCCGAATCTTATGCAATCTGTAAATCGGATATGTTGATTAAAGGGCAAAATCCCGCGAACATCAAATTCGGCAATACGTTTAATCAAGACGGATTGGAAAACGAAACCTTTGATTATATGCTCAGTAATCCGCCGTTTGGCGTTGATTGGAAGAATGCCGAAAAATATGTCAAAGACGAATACTCAAACAGAGGTTTTTCCGGGCGTTTCGGCGCGGGATTGCCGCCGATCAGCGACGGTTCGTTTTTGTTTCTGCAAACGATGATCGCCAAGATGAAGCGAAGCGGAAACGGCAGCCGGATTGCCATCGTCTTTAACGGTTCGCCTTTGTTTTCGGGCGGCGCGGGCAGCGGAACGAGCGATATACGCAAATGGATAATCGAAAACGATATGCTTGAAGCAATTATCGCGCTGCCTGACCAACTTTTTTATAACACGGGCATTTCAACCTATATTTGGGTTATGACAGACCGCAAGCAAGCGGAACGAAAAGGTAAGTTCAGTTAATCAATGCGACCGGCGCGGACGCTTCGGACAAAGACAATCCGTTTTATGTCAAGATGCTTCGCAGTTTGGGCAACAAACGCAAGGAAATCAGCGACAGCGAAAACGGCAAATCTGACCAGATCGGATTTATTACCAATCTTTACTTTGATTATGCCGAAAACGATTATTGCAAGATTTTCGATAATGAAGATTTCGGTTACAGCCGAATCACGGTTGAACGCCCCTTAAGAGATGAAAACGGCGAACTTGTTTTGAAAAAAGGCAAAGCTCAAGCCGACGCGAGTTTGCGAGATGCGGAAAATGTGCCGCTCAAAGAAGACGTTGAAGAATATTTCAAACGCGAAGTTTTGCCGCACGTTGCAGATGCTTGGATTGACCACAGCAAAACCAAGATCGGCTATGAAATAAACTTTACGAAATACTTTTATCAATACAAACCTTTGCGAAGTTTGGCGGAAATTCGCGCAGACATTCTCGCGCTCGAAGCCGAAACCGATGGAATGATTAAAGAGGCAATTGCTTAAATTCGTCTGTTTCGTTTATTTCGTTTGTGATAAAGTAAAATCGGAGATGATTTATTATGCCGATAACTGCTGAAGACATTTTGCTGGCGCGTCGCGGACAGCAATTTTTACTGGAAAAAAGAAAAATGGAACTGGCGAACGATTCTGAAAAGGTCGAACTTTCGCCGTCTGCCGTTAAAGTTTTATCAAAAGCCCTGTCGTATTTGGCACAAGGCAAAGATGTCGCGGTTATTCCGCAAACGGTTGACGTAACAACTCAAAAGGTTGCCGACATTTTGCGTGTTTCGCGTCCGTTTGTCGTCAAACTTTTGGAATCAGGCGAGATTCCGTTTCACAAAGTCGGGAAACACCGCCGCGTTTTGCTTGAAGATGTGATTGCTTACAAAGAGCGAATTGACCGACAGAGGTTGGAAACGCTGGAAAAACTGACGGCACAAGCCCAAGAACTCGATATAGGCTATTAACTCACGTTACACAGCTTAGGATTTTCGTCGCCAACGGCGACTAACATTATAGCCCAGCGAGAATCGCTGGGGCAGGCGGCACAACAGATTCCGTCGCTGAAGGCGACGAACAAATCTCTGCACCGATTGTTGCTCGCCTTCAGCGAGCGGTTTGTCATCTCATTTAACCCAGCGATTCTCGCTGGGCTATAATGTTAGTCGCTTTCAGCGACAAAAAGACAAAACTGCACAAGATTAAGTAACCAAATGAAAACCTACGATAAATATAAATCTTCGGGCATTGATTGGATTGGCGATATTCCTGAACATTGGGAAGCTAAAAAGTTGAAGTTTGTCGCAACTGTTCAATCAAGCAATGTTGATAAAAAGTCTTTTCCTGACGAAACATCAGTTTCCCTTTGCAATTATGTTGATGTTTACAAAAATGATTTTATTAACGATAGCATTTCTTTTATGGAAGCCACGGCAACCGAGAGAGAAATTGAAAAGTTTATTCTGAACGAAGGCGATGTCTTAATCACTAAAGATTCGGAAACTCCTGATGACATTGCAAATCCTGCATTAGTAAAAAAAGATTTTGAAAACGTAATCTGTGGCTACCATTTAGCACAAATCAAACCTGATAGGACTTTCGCTTTTTGAAAAAATATGATTAAACAGATACTTGATGATAACAAAAAAACAATATATTGAATATCTGTTAAGTACGCCAATCAATTACACTTGTTCAAATTTATCGGAGCATTTGGAGAAAGTCAGTCAC
>JANPDZ010000206.1:0-3974 GCA_031431735.1 Acidobacteriota bacterium
TGCGTGCCGCCGCAGAGTTCTTTGGAAAACTCACCGCCGCCGACCGACAAAACCCGCACGGTCGAGCCATATTTTTCACCAAACAAAGCCATCGCGCCCGACCGCATCGCTTCTTCGATACTCATCAGATCGGTGTTGACCTTTTCGTTCTGCAAAATGTAGCGGTTGACCAAATCCTCGATTTCCTGCAATTCCGTTTCGCTAATTGGCTGATAATGCGTGAAATCGAAGCGTAAATACGTCGGCGCAACAACCGAACCGGCTTGCTTGACGTGCGTTCCGAGAACTTCTTTGAGCGCGGCGTGAACTAAGTGAGTCGCCGTATGATTCCGCCGCGTCGCATCTCGTTTGGCAATTTCAACCGTCGCCGTGACAACATCGCCGACTTTGATCGAACCTTTTTCGACCTTTGATTTATGCAAAACAATTCCCGCAATCGGCGCAAACGTATCAAAAACTTTGACAAGACTGTTCGCCGATTTGTCCGCCGTTTTGTCAGAACCATCTGCGGTAGCGGATGGTTTAAGTTGTGAATCTGAAACGTCCGAATTACCGCCGACATTTACATTATCTGCGTTCAACCGCCCACTACCGTAGGCAGTTCTGACAATCATTCCCGCGTCGCCGACTTGTCCGCCCGCTTCGGCATAAAACGGCGTATCACTCAAAACGATCAAACCTTCATCGCCTTCCTTTAATTCGTTAACGCGTGCGTCATTTTTCACCAAAGCCAAAACGTGCGCGCCTTCGACTTCCGTTTGGTCGTAGCCGTGAAATGTAGAACAAACTGAAGTTTGTTCCAACGCCGCATAAATCGGATTGATTTTTTCGGCTTGCTGTGTTTTTCCAATGTTTCCCTTTGATTGAAGTTCAACCAACGCTGCATCAAAATATTTATTAAATAAATCTTCAGAAATTTCTAATTCTGCGCGTTTATCTTTTTGGGCTAGAACAAAATCATCTTCAAGTTTGACACGAATTAAATCACGCGGCGTTCCGAATGTATCGTAAAGTTTCGCTAATTCAGAAAAGAAAGAAGCAGTTGCAGTTTCTCTTATTTCAACCACGCCTTGAGTTATTTCTTCGTCTTTACAAACACCTTCCATAAATTGCAAATAAGCATCGACTCCGCCGCTTTGCTCAAACATTTCTTTCATTTGTTCAGAGTATAATGCTTCCAGAGCTTTAGGATTTGTTTTCATTAGTTCAGGAAAATTACCAAAATTTTCTCTGATTTGTGAAATCTCTTTATTCTCGCCTATTGACATAATGACGTTCCATTTCTGCAATTCGTCGATCTGTGAAAACAATTCATTGAGTTTTTTCAAGCCAACGGTCATCGTCGCGCCGAATCTTTCTTCTTCAAGCCGCACCATTTTGCCTATAAACGCGCGTTGGATTTCTAGTTCGGGATAAGCATCTTTCATCTGTCCGACGACGAAATCGCAGACTTTGTTGAAAAATAATCCGTCAAAACCGAGATGTTCGCGTCCGTGATAGATGGCGCGGCGCATAATTTTCCGCAAAACGTAGTTTCGGCCTTCGTTTCCCGGCAAAATTCCGTCGGCGATTGCAAATGCAGTCGCTCTCGCATGTTCGGCGATCACGCGGCAGGCAAATTGTTTCTGTTCGTCAAAGTTTTCGTAAACGCTCATAAAATAAAATCATCGAAGTTCCCAACGGGAACAAATTTAATAGCCGTTGGTCGCTTCGACCTGCGGAATATCGTGAAAAAATGTTCCGACGCTGAAAGCGTCGCATTATCAATTGTTTGATTCGGAATAACATCAAATATTTAATTCGATACCTTCGGCATCGGTTTGATATTTTTCACATTAACCGTAGGTCGAAGCGACCAACGGCTATTAATTAACCGCAGGTCGAAGCGACCAACGGCTATTGAATTTGTCGCTTTCAGCGACTAAAACACTCAACAAAAATTTGTTTTGTACAAATTTGAACAATTCTTTTCAAAATCAATCTAAAAAATACTTCTCATCAAAATCGATCTCGTATTTCTGCAAAAATTTTCGGTATTCATCTTCAAATAGCTCGGTTTTGTGATGTTCTTTTTGTTTCGCAATATAATTTTTGACCGTTTCAATTTGCGACTGCCCGATTGAAAATGCTCCAAACCCCGCTTGCCATTGAAAACTTTTGAAAGCCTTGTCTTTAGTTTTGATCCATAACGAACTCGATTTTTTCAATTCGCGCAATAGATCGCTAAGCGAAATATTTTTCGATTGTGAAACCAATAGATGAACGTGATTTGGTGTTCCATTAGCGGCAATTAAAGCCGATTTACTTTTCCGCAAAGTTCCGCCGATATAAGCGAACAATTCTTTTTCAATCTGGGGCAAAATCATATTTTCGCGGTTTTTGGTTGAAAATACGATATGAACATAAACCTTGACCAATGTTTGCGACATAATTTTTAATTGTTAATTCGATGTCCGCAGGTCGAAGCGACCGACGGCTATTGAATGCGTTCCCGTTGGGAACAAGACAAATTAAACCAAATAATCAATCCGATACAATTATTTTCCTTGCGACAATTGCGCTGTAAATTCAACAATTGGCATCAGCAAATCCGTGTCGTAATTCGTTTTAACGCCTTGCAAAACTGCCGCGACGCGTTCGAGTCCGGCACCTGTGTCAACCGACGGCGCGGGCAATGGAGTTAGTTCAAAAACGCCTTTTTCAATCTCATTTCTTTCAAACTGCATAAAGACGAGATTCCAGATTTCCATCGTCGTGTCGCCTTCGCCGTTGACCCATTGCGGATGATTCATTTCAGGGTTTTCGGGTTCGTCGCCCATATAATAATGGATTTCCGAACACGGTCCGCACGGCCCGGTGTCGCCCATCTGCCAGAAATTATCTTTTCTGCCAAAACCCAAAATCCGTTCGGGTTTCGCGCCGA
This sequence comes from Acidobacteriota bacterium, assembly GCA_031431735.1. Lineage (GTDB taxonomy): Bacteria > Acidobacteriota > Blastocatellia > Pyrinomonadales > Pyrinomonadaceae > JAFDVJ01. The sequence continues at coordinate 2,924 of JANPDZ010000206.1, forward strand.
CCTTTTGCCATAATTCTCTTGCTTCATCGTCCGCCGGAACTTCCGCGTCGCCTTCAAAAACCGAAAACCAGAGACGATTTTCTGCCAACCCTAATTCATTAACGAGAAAATCCCACGCTAATTTTATTGCATCTTCCTTGAAATAATCGCCAAAACTGAAATTGCCGAGCATCTCAAAAAACGTGTGATGCCGAGCCGTTTTCCCGACCTCGTCCAAATCATTGTGTTTGCCGCCCGCGCGGATACATTTTTGCGACGAAACGGCGCGTGTATAATCGCGTTTTTCTTGTCCGGTAAAAACGTCCTTGAATTGATTCATGCCCGCATTGGTGAACAAAAGCGTCGGGTCATTCGCCGGTAAAAGCGGTGATGAATGGACGATTTTATGTCCGTTGCATTCAAAATATTCTAAAAATCTTTGTCTGATCTCGTTGCCTTTCATAAATTTAATTCCGATAAAAATGTAAAGAAAAATTTTAGCATAAAGCCGAAACGAAAAGTATTTGCGCACCGAAAAAAGCCAGGGCAAACGCATCTAAATTATACTGAAAATAAAGGCTTTCCACGTGTTTGCAATAATTTAAGCTACGAAAAACCTTGAAATATTGGTGATTTTCAATAAAAAGTTCAACAGGTTTTTGTCTGCTCATCGCTAAAAAATGCTTTAAAGCCTTATTTTAATTGACTCTGAGCATTATTCGCCGATGAAAAATTTAGATGCGTTTGCCCTGGAATACTTGACTACTTGACAAGTATTCCTAAAGAAGCGCATAAAGAATGGCGTAACTTGTTTAAATTTTCATACGACGATTTGCAGATTTTGCAGTTTTACGTCGTTTCTTTGATGAGTTTTTTGACGAGAGAAAAGAGCCTTTTCTCCCTTAAATCAGCACGGAGGCGTAGATGTTTCAGCCTTTTAATTTCCACGTCAGTTTACCTTCTATTGTTTTTGTGTCCGGCGGATTTGTTTTTGCCGAGACTGCCAAAACCGAATCTGAAAACATCGGAATTAAATCTGCCAAACCAACCAATATCAAACTCCTAAAACGCT
>JANPDZ010000207.1:0-4184 GCA_031431735.1 Acidobacteriota bacterium
GCGGTGAAGCGGTTGACGACGATTATCAAAACGTCCGCGACCTCTGAAATTATTTGCGATAAACTTTCTCCTTTTTTAAGAGTAGAGAGTGAAGAGTAAAGAGTAGAGAGTCAAAGGTATTTTTCTCTCCACTCTCCACGCACTACTCACTACTAACCAAAGCACGAGTTTCTTTCAACTTTCGTGCCATTTCTTTGAATTCTTCGAGCGTCATCTGACCAATGTCGCCTTTTACTTTTTCACGAACCGCAATACAGTTTTCTTCGAGTTCCTTGTCGCCCAAAATCAACATAAACGGAACCTTTTGCAATTGTGCATCACGAATTTTTGCACCGATTTTGTCCGATTTCAAGTTTATTTCAACGCGAAAGCCCGAATCTTTCAATTCTTGGCCGATTTTTTGGGCATATTCGTTGATTCGATCGGTAATCGGCAAAACCACAACCTGCACCGGCGCGAGCCAGAACGGGAACGCTCCGGCATAATGTTCGATCAACACGCCGAAAAATCTTTCGACCGAACCGAACAATGCGCGGTGAACCATAACGGGTTGATGTTTTTGACCGTCGTCGCCGATAAATTCGAGTTCAAAGCGTTCCGGTAAATTGAAATCAAACTGAACGGTCGAAAGCTGCCATAAACGGCCGATCGAATCTTCAACCTTAATATCAATCTTCGGACCGTAAAAGGCGGCTTCACCCTCGATGCGTTCGTAGGGAATTTTGCGCCGATTAAGTGCATTCACCAAAGCCTTTTCGGCATCTTCCCAATCGGAATCCGAACCGAGATAACCTTTATTGTCCGCGCCGCCGCGCACCGAAAGTTCGACTTTGAATTTCTCGAAACCGAAGGTTTTGAAAACATCGTAAGCAAAGTCAACACAGTCCCCGGCTTCGGATTCAACCTGGTCGGGTGTGCAGAAAATATGCGCGTCGTCCTGCGTAAATCCGCGAACGCGCATCAATCCGTGCAAAGTTCCCGAAAGTTCGGCGCGGTAAACCGTTCCAAGTTCGGCATAACGCAACGGTAGTTCACGATATGAACGAGGGTGCGATTTGTAAATGCCGATGTGAAACGGGCAATTCATCGGTTTCAAACGGAATTCCGTGTCCTCACCGAATTTTTCGGGCATTCCCATCGGTTCAAATAGCGAATCGGCGTAATTTTCTTCGTGTCCCGAAGTTTGCCAGAGTGCGCGTTTAGCGATATGCGGCGTGAAAACCAATCCGTAGCCGCGTTTTTGCAATTCTTCGCGTAGATAATTTTCCATATCCGTGCGAATCGCGCCACCTTTCGGATGCCAGAAGATAAACCCTTGTCCGTAATCATCTTGGATCGAAAAGAGATCTAATTCTTTACCAAGTTTGCGATGATCGCGCTTTTCGGCTTCTTCGCGCTGTTTGATCCAGGCATCGAGTTCTTCCTGTGTTGCAAAAGCAGTTCCGTAAATTCGCTGCATTTGCTGATTCTCAGCATCGCCTTTCCAATACGCGCCGGAAAGCGCAAGCAGTTTGAATGCTTTCAGTTTACCGGTATGACCAACGTGCGGACCGAGGCAAAAATCAATAAAGGGCGAACCGTCAATATAATAAACGCTCGCTCTATCAGAAACTTTTTCGTCGATCAGTTCGCATTTGAGCGGTTCAGCGCGTTCTTTGAAAATGTCCAAGATCTCGGATTTGGTAATTTCATCGCGGCGATAAACGAGATTTTGTTTCGCCATTGCCTTCATTTTCTTTTCAATGACAGGCAAATCTTCGATCGTTAATTGGCGCGGCGCGATCATGTCGTAATAATAACCGTAACGCGGGTCTTCCATCAGCGCGGGACCGACGCCGAGCTGTGTGCCGGGAAATAGATCAAGCACCGCCGCCGCGAGCAGATGAGCGGTCGAATGACGCAAAACTTCCAAACCGTCGCGGGTATCGGTGACGATCGGCTCAATTGATAAAACTTCGTCAGTTTCGTCTAATTTCTTAGACAGATCAACTTCCTTGCCATTGACTTTTGCCGCGACGGTTTTTTTCAACACATCGCGGTCAAACGCCTTGATCGCCTCCAAAACGGAAACCGATTCGGAAAAATCCTTTATATTTTCGCCAAATTTTATCTGCATATATTTGTTAATGGTTAATAGTTCGTTGTTCGTTGTTTCCTTAGACAAAGCTCCTTCGATTTAACAAAATCGCTTCAAATCAAGAAATCAACCAACGACTAACAACTAACGACTAACAACTTACTACTACTAAAATAGATTTGATCTGATAAGAGCGACTTTGCCGTGCGTTTCTAAAAGCGAAACGCGAATTAACGCGCCGTTTAGAAACGCGTCGTAGTAGTTGTCGTAAAAAATGCAAAGTTCTTTGTAAGCATCTTATCAAAAAATAAAAATGGTAGTCAGTAGCAGACTTGAACTGCTGACCCCTACCGTGTCAAGGTAGTGCTCTACCACTGAGCTAACTGACTGTGGCTTTCGCCTAAATAAAAAAGCGAATTGAAAGAATATCGAAATTTCCCGCAGGCTGTCAAGTTTTGATGTTATTTGTCAAAACATAAAGTTAGATTTTCAAAGATTAATTTAAAGGCTGTGTAGATATTTTATTGCATTGTTTTGATACAAAGACTTGAATTCTATTTTTTACTCAAGATTAAATCCATTACCTAAATATATGTATTTGAAGAATAAACCGTCTATGGCACAACTTTTGATACAAGAAAAAGTCGAAGGTAAATGTCTTATCTATTAGGGAAATAAAAAGGAGATAAAAAATGGTTCAATTAATAATTTGGTTGTTTTTAGGTTTTGTTGTCGGGTACATCGCAAAATTGATTATGCCGGGAAGAGATGGCGGCGGAATAGTCCTCACGATTGCTTTAGGCATTATCGGAGCGGTTGTCGGCGGGTTTCTCGGAAAGTCTTTATTCGGTTATCCGATGATCAGTTCTTTTGATAATATTGCCAATAATCTTCCAAGCTTTTTCTCTTCAATTGTTGGCGCAATTGTCGTGTTGTTTATTTTTAGATTGACAAGGGGAAGAGGGTTTCGCAATTAAACGAATAAAAATAGGTGGCTGAAATAACATCAGCCGCCTATTTTCGGTTGTGAACTGCAAAATCTGTGCATGGCGACGGCGACGAGTTTGGTTGTTCGGTTGTCAACATCAAATTTCGGATTAACTTCCGTAAATTCAATTATCTTTGTGTTGACGAGTTTTGCAGCGAATTGAACCAGATCGAGAAATTCGCCCGAACGCAAGCCGATCGGACTCGGCACGGAAGTTCCGGGTGCGTCCGATGAACGAACAGCGTGCATATCAAAACCGAAAAATGCTGTCAGAGATTGGCTGTGGTGTATGAATTTCTGCCGCATCAATTCGCGTAGTTCCAAATCGGCTGTTTCGCGTGAACGAAGTTGATCAACGCTGACCATATTGACACCCAGGTTTTGCAAATAACGATAATAATGAGGTGAAACAAAATGTGCCTGAAAACCAACTTCATATAAATAATCAGGACGAATCAACTTTTCATCCAACAATTGACGATAAGGCGTGCCGCTGCTCCGTTCGACATCGGCTCGAACATCCAAAAATGCATCAACATTTACGCCGAGCCAATTTCCCGCACCGTAAACTTCCGCCATCGCCTTGCCGTCCGCGTAAGAAATATCATTTCCGCCGCCGAGAACGATTAGCTTTTTTCCATCACTGATAATATGTTTTGCGATATTTGTTAATTCATCGTGTGTGTCTTCAAGAGTATTTTGGAGCTTTAGATTACCAATGTCGCAAATTTTGTGATGGATTCCAAAAGGCGTTAAACGATAAAACTGTTCGCGGATCGCATCCGGCGCAAGTGCCGCGCCGATTCGACCATTATTGCGTTTCACGCCTTCATCTTGCGGACAGCCGAGAATGACGATGTTCGATTCTTCATATTTTGTATGCGGGACAATTTCGCCGAGTCGGACATCGTTGCGGTCATTCTTCTTGAAGAATAGTTTTTCGTCCACTCGTGTCAAATGTTGGAAAGTTTCGCTCATAAATTTGCCAAAAATAATTCGTTAAGTTATAAACAATGATAACAAAAAAAGTAATTATGAGAACTTCAAACCGCAAATTTAATCGCAACATCTTTTGGACTTGGGGGTGTTTGACGGGTATTTCTAAACAGGCTTGAAAGT
>JANPDZ010000208.1:0-8948 GCA_031431735.1 Acidobacteriota bacterium
TTTCATACCTTTGTGCGAAAAAGTAAATTTCACAAAGGTATGAAAAAGCCTCCTTCACCAAATTAGAGGACAAAAAATATTTCCTTAAACTAAACACTAACTCTTGGTTTATCCACATTTAGTTGATTTTCTAAAACTATCCTGAGAAAATATGGAGATTCGCTTCGTCCAAAGTCTAACCAGTAAGAAATTTCTCGATTATTAGATTTTGCCGCCAAGAAAGCGCGAACCAAAGTTGAAAAGAGTTTTATATTAGCTTCTAAACTTAGCGGATTTGGCATTTTGGTAATAAAAAATTTAATGGGGTAGGTTATTAAATCTTTTTTACTAAGCATATATTTTGTAACATAATGATATTGCAGAAACACGCACGAAGTAAGTGTGAAATGCGCCCTTACGAGCGTAGCGGGCTTCTGCATTATGTTGCAAAACTTTGGTTGACCTGCTTATATAAATCCGATTATGTCGTCGTCGCCGATCCGCCGGGTTTTCATCTTTTACCGGAAGACCAAAAAGTTGTTGTAATTCTTGCCGAACAATTTTTAAGTAAGCAAACTATCGGAAATGCTTATGTTAAACTTCCTTTTGAATTTACGTTGGATGACGGTCGGCAAGTTTTTATCTATCAAAAAGAGAGAAAATTTAATTCGGAAGAATTATTAAAGATTTCCCGAATGTTCACTGAATATTATCCGAATAATAAAGAAAAGTTTGAAATTAGCTCTGAAATGATAAAAGAACTTAGTAAAAACTGATTTTTTCTCGATGACATAATTTCTACGATTCACGCAATCAAAATTATAAATGAATAAAAGAGTAATAACAGCACTAATCGCGCTGCCGATTTTAATTTTATCGATCATTTTGCCGTATCTTTTACCGCAATTTCCTCAGACGAATTGGCTTTTTCTCGTCATTGCCGCATTAGCATTGGGCGCCGGACTGTTTGAATTTTTTACGCTCACCAAAAAGCTCGAACTCAAAGCCGATGCCGGAATTGCATACTTGGGTGCGGCGGCATTTTTTGTCGCGTTTCTTTTCGATGCGCCAAGCAAGGCCGCAGATTTGTTGATTTTAACAGTTGCACTGTTTCTGATCCTGGTTTTGATCACGCAAACTTTTCGCTTTCAGGCGGATTTTTCTAAAATGCTGACCGGCGTTGGCGTGACGGTTTTGGGCGTTTTGTATGTCGCGTTTCTTGGCGGATTTTTGATCTCTTTGCGCGTTGGATTTACCGAAACCATTGTTCCGCATCTTTCAACCAAACTTATCGGGTTTTTCTTTCTCGTCGTGATGGGCGCGGACACGGGCGCGTATTACGTCGGCAAAAACTTTGGCAAACACAAACTCGTTCCGAAGATCTCGCCCGGAAAAACGTGGGAAGGTGTTTTCGGCGGACTTGTTTTAAGTTCGGCTTTTGCCGCTATTTCGACAGCGACATTTTTCCCCGAATTGCCCTTTAAACTCTCGATTCCGCTGGCGATCGTGATGTCAATCGTGGGACTTTTCGGTGACTTGGCGGAAAGCGCGATGAAGCGCGGTTCAAAGACAAAAGACGCGGCAAGCATTCTGCCCGGACACGGCGGACTGCTTGATAGATTAGACAGTTTACTTTTCAATGCGCCGATTCTATATTACTTTGCGCGCTTTTATTTTTAATCGGACAATCCTTTTTTCAAAGAATCCAAAACAGCGAGAATTTTATCAAAACTTCCGTCATCTAAACTTGCTTCTGTTCGGTAAATTTCAACTGCCAATTGTTACAATTTCTTTTCAGATTCAAAAATTGACGACACTGTTTTCTCTGTCTGTTCTGTAAGAATTTTTGATAAATCTCTGCCTAAAAGCCTTGCGCTTGCATTAATATAATCAAATTTTTCATCTTCCAACAAATCCGACATTTCAGAATAAAGCCGTTCTTCATTGCCTAAATCCAGATACTTTGTTGGCGATTAACCAAAAATCCTGAGAATCTTTGTTTGATTTTCGGTCAGTCCACGCGACAAGTTTTAGCAAAGCCAATCCGACAGGCGAAACAACTTTAATCGTCAGATTTTCTGCAAGTTTTATGTTCAAAGCAGAGTCAAAGGCTTCGACAAAACCGCTTGTAATCCAATACCTTCGCCAAAAAGATATTTGAAAAATAAAGATTAGAGATGAAATGAAACGAGTTGTTTAGTAGAGTTATTTTGATACAAAAATCCAACTAAACCACCCGTTCATTTCAATGGATATATTAACACTTTTTACTTGTTTTGAAACTCTGACGACGACGACTGCTCTTCGTCAACTCTCGATTATTGCCCAAGCAATGTTGACCATGACGGGTCGCATCACGATGCTTGGCATTTCCCGGTGGACTGAGAAAGGCGGCAGTTATCGCACTGTCCAACGCTTTTTTGCGACCAAGTTGGAGTGGGAAGAACTCCTCGTCAAGTTTTTTTTGACTCATTTGCTTGACCCGGCGCACGAGTATCTGCTGGCGGGTGATGCGAGCACCGTCACCAAAGACGGCTTTCTGACGCACGGGATTGGTCGGTTTTTTTCCGGTATTTTGGGGCAAGTGGTCAAAGGGTTGGAGTTTTTCGTGCTCTCGTTGGTAGATGCCACGCGGCGTAAGGGGTATCCGCTTTCGGTCAAACAAACCGTCCGTAGCGAAGCGGAAAAAGCGGCGATCAAGAGGCGGAAAAAGCAGCGTGCCAAAAAGCCCAAGAATGCCCCAAAGAAGCCACGAGGACGGCACAAAGGAAGTCTGAATCGAGACAAGAATGAGTTGAGATTATCACCCGAACTGTTACGAATAAATGAGATGCTGTCGGGATTATTGCGCATTGTTGAGGAAGGCGATAGCGGTCAGTTATTTGGCACTTGATGGACATTTTGCACATAATCAGGCGGTCTTGATGGCGCGCTCGAACGATTTACATTTGATTAGCAAGTTGCGGCGAGATGCGGCACTGTTTGAGAAATACGAGGGTGCGCAGAGCGGACGAGGACCGCGCAGGAAGTATGGGACACGGCTCGATTATGACAAAATTGCGCAGAAATATTGGAAAAAGGGTAAGCGCCAAGGAGAAATCATCCCGAATTATTATGAAGGGATATTTTTGCACAAAGAGTTCGGCTGTGAACTGAAAATCGTGATCATTGAGAAAATCAACGTCGGGACGAAGAAAGTGGGACACGTACTCTTGTTCAGCAGCGATTTGGAATTGGGATGGGAAAAGTTGATCGATTATTACAGTTTGAGGTTTCAGATCGAATTTAACTTTCGGGATGCGCGCACAACATTTCGGACTTGAGGATTTTATGAACACGACGGAAACGGGAGTGGAAAATGCGGCGAATATAGCGTTTTTGATGGTCTCTGTGAGTGCGAAACTGATTGAAAACAGCGACGAAAACTGTGCTGGAATATTGGACTTAAAAACGCATTTTCGAGGAGTAAAATACGCGGTTGAAACAATAAAAATACTTCTGGAAAAAGCAGAAGGAATTATAATTGAAGAGGCACTTGAGCAAGTGAAAGAAAGAATGAGCAAATTAGGGAGCATCCATCAGCGGAAAGCTGCTATTTCCACCGCTTAATTGGCGAAGGTATTGATGAAATAAACCGCTTTTAATAAACCGCGAAATACGCGAATCACGCTAAAATAAGGCAAAATACATAAAATACTTTTGTTAGTAAAGCGGTCAAAACAAAGTGACGCAAAATGACATTAACTAAATTCGGTTCAAATTTGAACAAGAATATTGAATCAAATGTTTTGGAGATTGAAATACTAAACATTTTGAGAACAAAATCATTCTGTTTTTGTAATGCGTCACTTTATTTCGCACTTGTTACTTAGTTTGATTCGCTTGAATAGTTAAAAAGATTTTCTTCGGTTTTTTTCGCGTGTTTCGCGTATTTCGCGGTTACAAAAAGGCGAAAAACATTTGGGAAACCGCGAAAGACGCGAAAGACGCGAAAAAAAGACAAATCAATAATAATTTACCTTTGTTTAGAAGCGAGTAGTTTTTATATCAAAACTACTTTCTGATTTTTAGTTTTAATTTTAGCGTGTTTAGCGTGTTTAGCGGTTACAAAAAGGCGAAAAACGCCAAAAACGCGAAAAAGGGAAAACAAAATAACGATTTGCCATTGTTTGGCAAAGATTAATGAAGCGGCAATTTATTTTCAGTGCGACAAGCTGCCGCACTGGAAACCAACAATTGAAATGATTCAAAAGTCCAACAGCTTGTTAGACTTTTGCCCGATGAGAATTTTTCAGTGCAACAACTTGTTGCACTGAAAAAAACGCAGGCTAAATTGCTTGCGCAACTTTAATTTTTTGTCTTATTTTTAGCGTAATTCGCGTGTTTTGCGGTTAATTAAATAAAATATGAATCGTCACGTTAATACAATCAGCGCACGTCTTTCCCTGCGTCCTCCGCAACGCGAATCGTTGGAAATTCTCGCGGATATTTGCGAACAAATAGATTTTTCCAAAACAACTGACGCGGCGGAAGCCTTGCGGATTATCAATAGTGTTTAGAAGAATCAGACGAAACGGTTGCAAGACTTTTAGCGATTGAAAACCCGAAAGAAGAAACTGAAATTGTCGTTCACGTTAATATGCTCAAAGAGGGTTGGGACGTAACCAATCTTTACACGATTGTTCCGCTTCGTGCTGCCAATTCGCGCACATTGGTTGAACAATCAATTGGGCGCGGTTTGCGTCTGCCGTTTGGCAAGCGCACAGGTAACAAAGCGGTTGACCGCTTGACGATTGTTGCTCACGACAAATTTCAAGAAATTGTTGACGAAGCCAATCGCCCTGATTCGGTTCTGAAAGTTGTGCCTGTTTATATCGGTAGAGATATTGCCGTTGAAGAAAAGAAAAATGTAACGGTTGCTCCCGCGCTTGAAACCGCGCTTTTCGGCGATCAAACGCAAAGCGTTCAAACTACTGAAATACAAACCGATTCCGGCGAAAAACCAACTTTACCAATCCAACAAAAGATTGTTTTTGAAAACCCGATTGACCGCGAAATCGCACAGACGACTTTAGAAGTTATTCGCAAATTTGAATACAAACCAAGTTCGAGCGATTTGAGAAAACCTGAAGTGCAAGCCGAAATTATCCGTGAAGTTAAAGAGAATTTGACTCTGCCTGTTCAGGCAAGTTTTACCGAAGTTGTCGAACCGCCGAATTTCGCAGAAATTGTTGAAAAGGTTACGGAAAAGTTTATCGAAATGACAATTGATATTCCAAAAATTGTTGTCGTGCCGAAAGGTGAATCAATGTGGAACTATCAGGATTTTGATTTGGATACAATCAATATCAATCTACAACCTGTTTCACAAGATATTCTTTTACAAAGTTTGCAAACGAACGAACGCCATAGATTAACCGATCAAAATACCGTAATTCATCAAAGTTCAACTTTTCATGGAATTGTTCAAGCCTCAAAAAAAACATCATAAGCAGGTCAACCAAAGTTTTGCAACATAATGCAGAAGCCCACACGAAGTAAGGGCGCATTTCACACTTACTTCGTGCGTGTTTCCGCAATATCATTATCTTTCAAAATATATGCTGACCTGCTTAGGATTTATTAACCCTAGAAAAGAAAATATATGGTTTTGTAAAATTTCAAAATTATGAAAATCAGCACAATTCTTGACCAAATAGATTGAGGAGCAATGGCATTACCCTTTATAGCAATTCTTAGATCACTCAGTAATGAAAAAATATCCACTTTTTACGGAACGTTGCGGAAATATACTAGCCAACGGGCAGAAAAATGTTTTAAAATTAGAAACTCGAAGCGAATAAAACTTTATCCAAATTGACTGATTAATTTTCCCGAAAGAGTTACAATAGATTTATGCAAGAATTTTCAGACCAGATGCCCAAGGACATTGCGCGTTTTCCGATGGTGCCGATTCGTGATGTCGTAATTTTCCCCTATACGAAAGTTGCTTTTAAGATCGGTCGTCCGAGTAGCGTCCGAGCACTCGAACAATCAATGATCGGCGAACGCAACATCTTTCTCGCAACGCAGCACGATGCAACGATTGACGAGCCAAATCCCAACCAAATTTACACGGTTGGAACGCTCGGGCGTATTCTGCAGGCGCAAAAACAGGAAAACGGACAAATTAAGGTTGTCGTCGAAGGCCGCGAACGCGGCGTTGCCGTGCGGGTCGAACAAGACGAAGACGGAATGTTTTACGCACACGTCCGCAAGATTCAATCGGTTGACGAATCCGGCTATCGCACTGACGGACTGCTGCAAACGATTCATAATCTGGTCGAACAATTCCTTCGCGTCTCGCCCGATGCTTATTCGGACGCGCTGCACGCATCACTTCGCGGAATTTCTGCCGCGCAGATCGCCGATGCGATGAGTTCGCATTTGCGGATCGCGGTTGACGAAAAACAAAAACTGCTTGAAACATTTTCCGTCCAGGAACGCCTTCAGAAATTGATCGAGATTCTCGAACACGAGATCGAAAAGAAACAGCTTGACCGCAATATTCACGCCCGCACGAAAAAGCAGATGGACAAACATCAGCGCGAATATTATCTAAACGAGCAGATCAAGTCGATTCACAAAGAACTCGGACGCAAGGACGACAAGGCGGAACTCGAAGAACTAAAGAAGAAGATCGAAGAAGCCGGAATGACCGACGAAGCGCGCGATAAAGCGATGCAGGAATTTGCGCGGCTCGAAGCAATGCCGCCGATGTCCGCCGAAAGCACGGTTTCGCGCACCTATCTCGATTGGCTGATAAATGTTCCCTGGAATAAACGAAGTGAAGAAATCAATAATTTGGCCGAAGCCGAAAAGGTCTTGAACGAAGACCATTACGGCTTAGATAAAATCAAAGAACGTATTTTGGAATATCTGGCAGTTCGCCAGCTCGTCAAAAACCCGAAAGGCACAATCCTCTGTTTTGTCGGTGCGCCCGGCGTCGGAAAAACCAGTTTGGGTAAATCTATCGCCAAAGCGACGGGCCGAAAATTCGTCCGGCTGGCACTCGGCGGCGTTCACGATGAAGCCGAAATTCGCGGGCATCGCCGGACCTATATCGGCGCGCTTCCCGGACAGATCGTTCAATTGATGAAACGCGCCGGCACTATCAATCCGGTGATTTTACTCGACGAAGTTGATAAATTGGGCAGAGATTTTCGCGGCGATCCGTCGGCGGCATTGCTCGAAGTTCTCGACCCCGAACAAAATCACACCTTCCGCGACCATTATTTAGACGTTGATTACGATCTCTCGCAGGTTTTCTTTATTGCGACCGCCAATGTTTTGCACACGATTCCGCCCGCGCTTCAGGACCGTTTGGAGATCTTGCATCTTTCGGGGTACACCGAACGCGAAAAGGTCGAGATCGCCAAACGCCATCTTTTTGCCAAACAGGTCGAAGGCAGCGGTTTGGAAATTGAACGAGTCAAATTTACCAACGATGGCATTTTAGAAGTCATCCGTCATTACACGCGCGAAGCCGGAGTGCGGAATCTCGAAAGAGAAATCTCTTCGTGTTTGCGCAAAATTGCCCGAAAATTTGTCGTGTCCGATACAAAAGACGAATTTCGCGCCGTCATTGATGCTGAAAAAGTCCGTGAACTTCTCGGGACGATTCGTTTCCGCAAACAGGATATTGCCCGCAAGAGCGAAATCGGTCTGGTCAATGGATTGGCTTGGACAGAAGTCGGCGGCGACGTGCTTCAGGTCGAAGCAACGCTCGTTAAAGGCAAAGGCAACGTCACGCTGACCGGAAAACTCGGCGAAGTGATGCAGGAATCGGCCCGCGCCGCGCTGACCTGCGTTCGCACACGCGCCGAAAAACTCGGCATTGACGAGTCGAATTTCCACGAAAAAGATTTGCACATCCACGTTCCCGAAGGCGCGATCCCGAAAGACGGACCAAGTGCCGGAATCACACTGGCAACGGCGATGGTTTCAGTTTTAACGGGCAAACCGGCGCGTCACGATGTCGCGATGACGGGCGAGATCACGCTGCGCGGCAAAGTTCTCCCGATCGGCGGAGTCAAAGAAAAACTCCTCGCGGCGCATCGGTTCGGCTTAAAGACGATCATTATGTCGAAGGACAACGAAAAAGATCTCGCCGACATTCCCGACGAGATCCGCGAAGATCTGACGATTCACACGGTTGATATGATTGACGAGGTTTTGAAATTCGCTTTGGAAGCTTCAAAGGCGGAAGAAATTCTCGAAACCCCGCAAATCTGGAAAACCGACAAACCGGCAACCGACATTTCGGCGGCGATCGAGTAAGCCTTAAAGACCAAAGTCACCAAAAACCACGAAAGAACACAAGAAAGTTGAAAAAACTTACTTGCTCTTTTGTGGTTTATTTTTATTTTCCGCAAAATTAAAAAACGGATTAAAAATTCTCCAGCCGCAGAACGGTTATTTTTCCTTCGGCATCAATAATCTCCAAACCGTCGTTTTCGGCGTTCAAAGTTAGCTCAAACTTGATTTGCCGGACGTTTTTGATTGCATGCGTGTAATGTCCGTCAGCAGCGGCTGATTTATCACCGAGCATTATTTCGATTGTCGGTGCGCTTTCGCCGTTCATTTCGAGCGCAATGCCTAAGAGCGGCAAACCATCTTCGATCCAGTAATCGTGCAAAGACTCGCCTTCGCGGACAAAAACTCCGAGGCGCGTCGGGCGCAAATGATTTTGCGTGCCGAATAGTTTCAAAAAATCGGTCCAGGTGCTTTTTGCGGCAGTTGCATTATTCATAATTTTACCTCTTGAATCTAAAAATCCACTTGATTTAACGGCAAATCACATTCCTGAATCCATAAAAAGCGAAAATCCTTTTGATAAACCGATCATTCGGCATTATCCGTGAAGAACATCTCGCAGAAGTGCGAGATTTCGCAATATGAACTGCGAAAGATTTCGCGGTTTTGTATAA
>JANPDZ010000209.1:0-5112 GCA_031431735.1 Acidobacteriota bacterium
GCGACAGATTCCGCTTCTGTCACCCGTCTTCACGGGCTTGAACAAATCTTTTGCATCGCTCCCCGTAGCTCGCGCTACGGGCTACACGCTGACACCCGCTACGCGGGCTAAAATTCAAAAATTGCGTAACATGAGTTATAACTCATGTTTCGCTCAAAATTAAGTTGAGTTCGTGCCCATTATAAGCAAGTCCTTCGTAAAGATAAGTCGAAATATTTAATAGTCTTAAGATCCGTTTTTGCAAATCATTGAGGGGCGTTAGGTAGGAGTATATTTCGCCTGACACTTCTTGATAGACGACTGAGACTCCCTTGAATGCTTTTAACATACTTTCACTTGTTGGACGCGCCGTCTTCTTTTGCGGCTGACCTTGATAGAGCCCTTTCAGATTTTGAGCTGCTTCTTCCTCCTCCTCGGCCAAACCTTCTCTCGCTTGATGCTCCACTAATGTCAATAAGCGCAATCCGATGACCAACAAATTCAACAACCCTCCAACTCGCTCTTCGCTCCTTAAATAATGTGGCTGCAAGCCCAAACTCTTCCCTTTTAATCTCCCAAATCCCCGCTCGACGATGTATTGCTCCCGATAACAGGTCACGACTTCTGAGACACTCCATTCCAAATGACTCGTCCCATAAACTCGCCAGCCGGCTCTCGCTTTTGCCTTTTTGATCGCTACTTGATCCACTTCGACCTTCACTTGGGCTTCCCCTTGCTCCTCTTTTTTGACTCCTCGCTTGCTCGGCTCTTCACGCTTCTCTACTTTTTTTTTCTCCTTTTCTATTCTGTATCGTATCAATCCTACCACTTTTTCTTCTTTCAGAATCCGCCCAACCTCTTCTTCCAACTCCGCCGGATTGTACTTTTTCTTCCCGCGTTTCCGTTCATTTAGTTTCAGCAATTGCGCCTCCGCACGGTTCACTCGTTTCTCGATTACGGCGGCTTGTTGCCTCGCAAAACCCTCTGACCGCACCACTACTCGCTGCTCTTTCCAGACCACTCGCCGCCCTTCAACTTCCGCTTCTTGCTCCTCCAGATAACTATACCCGACCGCGATTGTCTCCGCCTTCTTTTCTCCACGACCTCGCACTTTCTCCAATTTCTGATCCTCGCTTAACCCTCTTTCGATCAATCTCTCCCGCTCTTGAATCCCCACTTGTTTCTGACTCAACGGACATAAATAATGATCGCCTTTGCTAGCCAGATAACCACGCACTCCCACACTATCCATCTTCACATCTCCAATATATGTAAAGCCGCCGCGCCCAACGCTTTTTTGCGTCTCTTTGATGATTGGCAGATACATTCCGTTATCCGCTCGATTCCCGCTGACCACTTTCGTCACCAACGGCAACCCCAACGGGTCAAGACTCGCTAAACCTAGTTTGACTTGGGCTAAATCTGGCCGCTTGTCCGAACTGTGTCCATACTGAAAAAGCCCTTCCTCGCTCGCTCCCGCATATGTCTTGCGGGTCGTCATATCGACCCGCACTCGTTTACCCTTGATTTGATAAACCCGCAATAATTGTGAGTTCAAGGATTGCTCAAACTCACTGAATCGCTCAGTTTTATTCAGATTATCGAGCATCCAACCTAACCGATCATCCTGAAAATCCAACCCCCGCACTTCGGCTGACAGACAAGCTTCGAGCATTTGCCGACGCTGACCAACCCAACTCTCCAGATGCTTCAGGCGATGATCGCCCTCGCTCAAAATATATGCTAGCCAGACGCAGGCAACTGCCCCAAAACTGAGCTCTCCTTTCCAATTACCGTGTCCCGGAAAATGCTCATCTAAAAGCTGAGGGACTTTCATCCGATACAAAAATGCGATCAACAAGGGAATATCATCGACCCGTTCAATTTGTAAATTTTCTACTTTATGTTCAATCATGTCTTAAGTTTAACCGCTCAAGACATTTTTGCGAACTCAAACTTTTTTTGAGCGAATCAGGAGTTATTATTTTCATGTTCCTTAGTAGTTTGCAAGTCAGTGTAGTTAGCTTGTAAAGTTTGAATTTGGATTTTTTTATTATAATGGAGATAAAATGAAAACAACTAACAAATTCAGCATCATCGCAGCGGCTTTGTTGATGTTCGGAAACACGGCAAATGCTAATCAGCCGGCGGCTAATAAACCGGAAGCGCCGGCAGCTGACACCAGCCTTTCCACCGGCAATTCGATGGCTTCGCCGACCGAGGCTTACAAAACTGCTTACACGGCGCGTCAAAAGAAAGATATCGAAACCTTGAAGAAGGTTTTGTCGAAAGATGCGCTCAAATTTTTTGCGATGATGGGCGAAGGGAAAACCGAAGAGGGTTTGAAACAGTTGGCGGACAGTCCGCAGGCGAAAACCGCCGAAAGCCGCAACGAAAAAATTAGCGGCGATAAGGCAACGCTCGAATATCTGGACGAAAACGGCGGCTGGTCGCCGATGGATTTTGTCAAAGAAGACGGCAGTTGGAAATTAGACATTCCAGATGTTGATCCAAAGAAATCTGCCGATAAAAAATCTGCTGATAAAAAATCTGAAGAAGAGAAAATTGAAGATAAAAAGCAGCAATAGTTCAAATTCGGCAAAAGAAATGAAAAAAACGAGCAGTTTATTAGCTGCTCGTTTTTATTTTCAAACAGGTTTTTGATTTATCTGACCGTCACCAATACTTCCTTTTTCCCGCACGGTGCTTCAAAGGCAACAGTGAACACGCCTGTTTGAGAGCTGACGGATTTGATGATAAAAAACAACTTTTTTTGCCCCGTGTTGATGTCTGTGTCAAGCGTTACTTCGACATCGCCCGAACTGCTTGATGCGCCGGTGATTTGTTTGAGGTCGCCGGTGCCGTCAAAACCAACCTCGACACCGACACTTCCACCGCCGTTGAGAAGCGAGATCTTTTCCTGATTAACAAAAATTCGACAAGTCGAAATTTCTTCCGTAACGGTTTTTGCGCCTGTGTTTTCAGTCACGATAATTCGGGGACGATTTTCGCCTGTTAATATCTTTTCGTCGGGCTTATTTTCAGGCAGTTTATTTTCAGTCGGATTATTTTCGGGGTTTAGTTTTTCGGTGGTTTCGGTTTTTTGTTCAGGGTCGGACGTTTTTTCGTCGGTTGATTTGGTGTCGGTGGTTTCGGTTTTTGGTGTTTCGGTTTTCCCGACGGTGATGATTACCGGTTCGAAAAGCGGTTTCGGCGTATTAGAAGGCGTTGGTTCAACCGTGGCGCTGACAGGTGTAGGCTCGGTATTTTCGGGCGAAGGTGTCGGGGTTGTTTCGGTTTTGACTTCCGGAATATTTTGCGGAGTCGGCTCAGTTTTAGTTTCCGAAATGGTTTGCGGAGTCGGCGAGGTTTCGGGTGTCGGTTCGGTCCTTGTTTCAGGTATCTTGTTTTCTTCGTTTTTTGGCGAAGGTTCGGGCGTCGGCGAGGGTTGAACGTCTGTTTTCGTCGTTTCGGTCGGGGTCGGACTTGGACTTATTTCCGGTTTTGTCGTTTCAACGGTTTTTACTTCTTCGGGCGTTGGCTTTTCTTCGGGCGTTGGCGAAGGCGAAATCTCCGGTGTTTTTTCGGGCGTGATCGAAGGCAAATTTTCGGGCAGCGAATTGATGTTAGTTTTTACTTCGGGGGTTGGTTCGATTTTTATTTCGGGCGTCGGCGACGGCGTTTCTGCGGTCTTCGGAGTCGGGGAAGTTTCCGCGACCGGCACGGAATCCGGCGTTTTTACGTTGTCGGTGGTGGTTTGTTCGGTCTTAGTTTCGGTTTTGGCGACGGTCGTTAAAGTATCGGGTTTCGGGCCGATTCTTGCATCCAGTCCGTCCAGATTGCCGTTCACTTTCTGGTATAAACCTTCGATCACGGCGCGTTTTTCCATATCAGGCAGATCTTTGTCATAGCCTTTCAGATAAGCGTCGAGAGCTTCTTTTTCCTTGCCGTCGGTTTCGAGAACTTTGCCCAAACGCCATTGGCTTGCCCGCCACCACGTGCTTTTATCAGGCAAAATGCTGAGGGCGCGTTTAAGGCGGATGACCGATTGACCGGAATTATTTTGTTGATAAAAAGTCCAGCCGGCGATGTCTTCGATGCGTCCGCGCAAAATCGCCGAAAGCGTCTGGCGCGGAATGTCCGGAACGACGATGACCATATTTTGGGTAATCGCATATTGCCGGCTCTCGTAAATCTCGTCAGCCAGAACAGCCGCCGAAGGCGCGGAAACATTCAACGCCGAATCAACGCCGCCGATTGCCGATTGCATCAGCTCTAAAACCTTCGGCAGAGCCGTTTTTTTCTGCAAAAGCCGGCTCGCGGCAAAAAGCTGCCGATGAAGCCGCATATTGTCGCTGCCATTCGCGAAATTGTCGGCTGTCAGCGCAAGGTCGGTTTCGGTTGCGTCGGGCGCGTTGAGTTTTTGCTGAAATTCGAGCAATGATTTAAGGCGATTCGTATTTTCGGCAGTGTCTGCGGCAACCGGTTCAAAAAGATCGGCCTGACGTTCGAGCGAAAGCAGTTCGGTAAAACTTTTCGCGTCTGCCAAAATACGGTTGCCGATATAGGTTTCGACCAAGCCTTCTTTGTTGACGACGAAGTTTTTCTTTAAGGTTTCGGCGGCTTCGCGGTAAAGACCGGCGGCGAGTCTGGCTGACGCAAGTTCGTAATCAAATGTCGGAAAATCGCTGGATTGTCCGATCGTAAGTCGGGCGGCAAGCAGCATATTTTCGGCTTCGAGCGGTTTGCCCTGTGCCGAAAGCGCCCGTGCCTGCGCGATGTAAGCCCATACAAAATTACGATCAACGGCAATGGCTTTTTGCGAAAATTCGATCGCCTTTTCATTTTGACCGTGCGCCGCATACCAATAAGCCGCGCCGGTCAGAAGTTTGACATTGTTCGGCATGGCGGCAAGCGATTTGTTTAATTCGGCTTCGGCTTCCGCCGGCTTGTCCGCGCCGAAAAGCGCAAGCGTCAAACCGGACTGGGCGGCAATGTCAGCGGAATCTTTCTCTAAGATCTCACGATAGAGCGCGATCGCTTCATCGTTTTTCCCGAGCGCGCGTTTCATTTCCGCAAGATGTTGACGGTTGCCGGGCAATTAGACGTTAAGTTCTTATGATTTAGCATAAG
>JANPDZ010000210.1:0-3881 GCA_031431735.1 Acidobacteriota bacterium
GTGGAGAGTGGAGAGTGGAGAGTCAAAGAAATACAAAATCCGCAATCCGCAATCCCAAATCCGCAATCGGAACAGTGGGAGCGGTTGCCTGTGATGCTTTTGGTAATTTAGCTGCGGCAACCTCGACGGGCGGAATGACGAACAAAAAATTCGGACGCGTCGGCGATACGCCGATCATCGGCGCGGGAAGCTATGCCGAAAACTCGACCTGCGCGGTTTCCTGCACCGGACACGGCGAATTTTTTATGCTCGGCGTGACGGCTTACGACCTAGCGGCACGGATGAAATATAAAGGTTTAAGTTTGCAAGACGCGGCGCGTGAAACGATCGAACATCTGACCGAAATCGGCGGCGAAGGCGGCTTGATCGCCGTTGATGCGGCGGGAAATATCGCTTTGCCGTTCAACTCGGAAGGAATGTATCGCGCTTTTATGACGGAAAACGGTTTAGCAACGGTCGAGATTTACAAAGATTGATTTGTCTTGAATAAAAATCTTTATCTCGTTTAGAAGCGGTCTCTGACCGCGATGGCTTGTGCGGCAGTTTCCAAACGCTCTATTTGGTTGACAACAAAGAAATAGTAATTATCGCAGTTTTCCGTCGCCCGGTTGGCATCCGATTGATTAGTAAAGACGTGTCTAAGATAACGCCGCCTCGAAAAAGTTATTATGGGGATCAGGGCTTTCTCATAAAAATTTTGCCGTTAAAACCTTGTGGTTTTTATAAATTGCCTCCAACTTTAGTTGGAGGATTGCTTGAAATCTGACTTGCGGCTTGAGCCAAATAGGAAAATTTATCAATCATCCTTTTTGCTTTAGCACAAATTGGGCTAAAGCAAAAAGGATTTTATTTTTTAACAGAAATTCGGCTCAAGCCTGCGTTTCCGATTTACATAACCTCCAACTAAAGTTGGAGGCAATTTATTTTTATGAGAAAGCCCTGTGATGCGGATTGATTCCAGATAATCATTAGTTCGATGCCTTCGATGTCGTCGCGGTTCGTGCTATGATTACACAAGTTCAAGTTGGTATTGACCTTGTGTAAAGAGATGCAATTGAATGAGGTAATTTGGAAAGACTATTTTGTTGATAAAATCGAAATCAAACACGGCGTTTCAACCGATGAAATTGAGGAAGTCCTTTTCAGCAAACCGCACGTTCGTCGCGCCCAAAAAGGTCATATCAAAGGCGAAGATTTTCGCGCCGCTTACGGACAGACCGAGGCAGGACGTTATTTGATTGTATTTTTCATCCGCAAAGCAGGAGCCGCCGCGCTACCGATTTCGGCGCGAGATATAACTGACTCCGAAGAACGATATTATGACCGACAAGCAGAAAGTAATTGACCCGATTCCCGAAGAGTTTGCTTCTTACGAAGAAGCGGCAGAGTTTTGGGACACGCACGACACAACCGATTATCCCGAAAATTTTGAAACTGTTGCGGTGCAGACGGAACTTAAAAATCGGCGTTTTGAAGTTGAGATTGACGCGGACTTAATGCCCGTGCTGTCGAAACAAGCGCAAAGTCGCGGCGTAAAAGTCAGCCGTCTGGTGAGCGAAATGTTACGGGAGAAAGTGCGTCCCGCAGCGTAATACATTACAAATAACGGCGGCATCGAAAAGGTTATGATGCGGATTGATTCCAGATAATACACGCGCATTTGAGTGTTATCAAGAATGGTTCGGGATAATCAATAGTTCGACAGGTTCCGTTGATTTGACGTTGCGAATGTGCGGCGAAAGCGTCGTCTAATTTTACGTTGATGATTAATGAGATTCGCACCAAAATTGCTAGCGGACTCTTTGAGTTTTCCAAACACGCTGTTGACCAAAGCATTTTGCGTCGCATTAGCGTTCAAGAGTTGCGCGATGCAATTGATGCAGGTGAAATCATCGAAGAGTACCCGAATGACAAATATGGTCCGAGTTGTTTAATTTTCGGCTTGACGACACAAAGCCGGTCTTTGCACGTTCAGTGCAGTTATCCATCGCGCCCATTGCTAAAAATTATTACGCTTTACGAACCGGACGCTAGTTTATGGATTGATTTCAAAGTGAGGAAACCGCCAGATGCAAGTTGAAAAATGGAACGAAACAATGAGAGAAACCAGAGTAAATTACACGCTCGAAATGGAAGGCAAATTTTTTATTATCGAGAATGTTCCGGCACGAGTTTGTGAGGAAACAGGCGAGCAATTCTTCTCGCCGGAAACAGTCGAGCGATTACGGCAAACAATTATGGGACAAGAAAAGCCCAAGAAAACAATTGAAACGCCTGTTTATGAGTTTACCGTTTGACCCAAACGCGCTGTCGAACAAGCCCTTGGGCGACGGTTTCCCCACGCACTTTTTTATTTGGTTGACGACAAAGCAATCGTGATTATCGCAATTTTCCGTCGCCCGGGCGGCATCCGATTGATTGGTTCAGGCGTGTCCAAGATAACACCGCATCGAAAAAGTCATTATGCGGATTGATTCCAAATAATACACGCGCATTTGAGTGATGAAGAATGGTTCGGGCTAATCAATAGTTGGGCGGCTTCCCGCCTTCAGAGTAAAGGAGGAATGCGAAATGAAACTACTTGAAATCTTCTTCGGAACAAAGTGTGCAGAGTGTGGGCAAAAAATCAAAGGGGAGAAATTTCAAGCACTCAGCGCGGGTTCGGTGTGTCAGACTTGCCATAGCAAATTAGAGGAGCAAAATAGGCAGAAGGAAATAGAACGTAAGCAAAAAGCAGAAGAACTTGAACGCCAACGCCAAGAACAAAAACGTAGAGAAGAAGAACAGAAACGCAAACAACAAGAAGAGCAAAAGCGTAGAGAGGAAGAAGAAAGACGCAAGGCGGAAGAACAAAAGGCAGATGAACAAAGAAAAGTCTATTTTGGAACGAAGCGCCAAAGAAAGAAAAAAAGGGCAGAAGAAGAAAACCGCAAACGTAGCAACGCAAAAAGTTTGAATATACCCTCAATACAACCAGCAAAAAGCTCAGAAATGAGTAAACCCAAGCAGTTTCAAACCTGTCCGAACTGCAAAAACACGCGACTAGACTCCGGCTTACGCTCAATGTTTGTGGACGATTCGGGTCATCTTAATATCTTTCATTGCTCTTGTGGCAAAGTGTATTGCGATAATTGTTCTGGCGGAGGATCAGTTTCCTTTCCAATGTGTCCTGAATCTGCATACCACACAGGCAGAACCAAAATCGGCTTTGTCCCGCCACAAGCAATAAAAAAACAACCAAAGGAGGACAAAACAAAAGACCTCGTGCGAGAACTTCACTATGCGGCTCAAAAAGGAGATGTCCAAAAAATTCAGAAAATTCTTGACCAAGGCGTAAAGCCAGACTCTATCCGAGACGGAAGCGAAGTTGTTGACTACGCAATTACAATTACTCCGCTCTACTCTGCCGCAGAGCATGGTCACAAGAAAGTCGTAGAACTCTTATTAAAACGCGGAGCAAACGTAAATAGTCATTGTGGCGTTTCTCGGACTCCACTATACATGGCAGTGCTACGCGGTCACACTGAGGTGGCTCGTCTGCTACTTGAAAATGGTGCTAATGTCAACGCAAGGGCGGCTGACGATTTTACTCCGTTGGGTCGGGCACTCGACAAGGGATTTCACGAATTGGTCAAAATGCTGCGACAATATGGGGGAAAAGAGTAGCTAGGACTTCACCATGTCCAGCAAAGCTACAACTTTGTTCCATATTCTAGCCGCGCCACCTAACAAGTCGCTGAACATTGGACGCCTTGTCATTACCCAAATTTTGTCAAAAGAAGTATATCAGATAAAATTAAGAGAAAAAGTGAGGGCAATCAGGTTTGGATAATCAAGCAGAGACAATCAGGTCTTGGGCAGAAGATAATTTCGGGGCGGCA
>JANPDZ010000211.1:0-1836 GCA_031431735.1 Acidobacteriota bacterium
GAAACTTCCTTTTGCGACTCCAATTTTGAGTAACGTTCGTTTGCTCCATCGGCGATGAAACGATATTAAGAACTTTTTGTTCAATTGTCCAATTTTCTTGATTTTATCGCAATTTTCTTTGCCATAAAATATTGCTTGGCATAGAATATAAGCAGGTCAGCATATATTTTGCGACATAATGACTTTGCGGAAACACGCTACGCTCGTAAGTGTGTAATTCGCCCTTACTCTGTGCGGGCTTCTGCATTATGTCACGAAACTTATTCATCCCTGCTTAAGACAATTATGGTCGAATTGACATTACAAGTTTCAAATTCATTGGCTCAGAAAATCCAACCAATCAGCGTTTGGCTGCCGACGATAATTGAGTTGAGCGTCGCAAATTTTAAGTCTTCGCACGTTAAAAAAGTGTCGGGTGCTTTAATTGCTTTTCTGTCAAATAATCCAACTTCGACAAAAGTTTCGCAGTATACAATCTCTGAAAAAGCCCAAAATCGCGTGTCCGATTTGCTTGAAATAAATCGTGAAAAAAATCTTAGCTCAAGTGAATTGAAAGAGTTGGACGAATGGGAAAAGTTTAATCATATCGGCACAATGCTTTCCGACCAAGCAATCAAACTAAGTCAATAAATGATAAAAAACCCGAATTACTGCCAAGTTCGAAAATCAACTTTCCCTAAAACCTTACTTTTTGATAAACTTTCTATTTGCGAGGCAAATTATGATTGAACCTGTACCGCAAGATAAATTTGTAGTTGATAGTAACGGCAACAAAACGGCGGTTTTGCTTGAGATGGAGCGATATTTGGAATTACTTGAGGCAAAAGAAGAATTGGAAGAAATTCGTTTATTCGATACGGCAAAATTAGAAAATGATGAAGCTATTTCCTTTAACGATGCAATTGCCGAAATTGAAGCAAGCCGCAGATGAGCTACCAACTTTCAATCACACGAAAAGCGCAAAAAGAACTTGCCAATTTACAGACTGAAGATTACGAAAGCGTAAAAACCGACATTAGAGATTTGGCAAATTCACCGCGTCCGCAAGGTTGCAAAAAACTAACCGGACGCGAAGGTTGGCGAATCCGAATCGGCGATTATCGCGTTATTTATGAAATTAATGACAAGGAAAAAGTCGTAACCGTTTTGCATATCGGACATCGCCGGAAAATTTATAGATGAAAAAAATAGTTGAAAGCTACAAACAGAAGCTCGTGCAGGAAGAAGATTAAATAGTCAAGCTTGATTTATGTTATTGTTTGTCTTGAGGAGTAAAAGATTATGTCAGTAAAAGTATTAGATAAAAAATTATCGAGTAAAGATTACGAAAAACATTTATTGAGCAAAGGAATTATTAGTAAAGTTCCAAATCGGACAGGCAAAATGTCAGAGGAATTAAAAAACTTTAAGCCGCTTGAGATAAAAGGCGAGTCTTTGTCTGAATCAATCATCAAAGAAAGACGCTAAACAATGGATTATTTTTTTGACAGTAGCGGTTTGACGAAAAGATACGCCAACGAAACCGGTTCGGTTTGGGTTGAAAATACCGTAAATCTAGCGTCAGGAAACATAATTTTTATTGGCGAAATTACGCAAGTTGAAGTTACGTCAGCAATTTTCAGAAAAGTGCGTGGCAACATTATCACTTTAGCAGACGCAAACCTTGCATATAGCAAATTACAACATGATATTCAAGATGAATATTTTGTGATTGATTGCAGTTCGGTAATTTTACAAAATGCCGTAAATCTTGTTAAAAACCATTATTTACGCGGCTATGATGCCATCCAATTGGCGTTTGCTCTTGAGATAAATAAAGAAAATATGCTTTTAGGC
>JANPDZ010000212.1:0-6853 GCA_031431735.1 Acidobacteriota bacterium
ACTTTTACAAAAAACTGATTTTGACCTAAAAGTGTAAAAAAGGTCGCAATTTTACCGACTTAGCCAAAATTGTTTGGCTAAAGTAAGCAAAGACAGGTTTTAAGTATTTTGTCAATTTTCTATTTCGTCCAAAGTCTAAAAACTATAATTTCACTAAATGAGTCAATCCGAATCGAAAACACTTGAGATTACCGAGATACTGTGCGAATGGAGCGAGGGTCAGCAGAAAACACTCGATAAACTGATGCCGTTCGTTTATGACGAACGGCACTGGCAGGCTGCCGGGTATATGCGCCGGGAACGCCGCGAACATACTCTTCAAACTTCCGCTTTAATAGACATCTTTCCTAAATAAGTTTAAGGAGTAGCAAACTTTAAGTGCCGAGTTGCTCGCTTCAAATTCACTATTGCTGAAACTAGTGGTGCTTGGCGGAAATTTCCCAACAGGGAAAAATCAATTCGACTGTCTCCGAAACACCATTTGTAGTGAGCTTTGACTGTGGTGTTATTTCAGCCCAGCACCACTAGTTTCCACGTCTTTTCATAGTTTTTGTGGTTGCCTCGATATTGTTCTTTGCAAATCCGCGCATATTTTACACTCCCGATTGAGATGCTCAATAATGATTCGTTCTTTCGCTAATTGCTGATTATATTGCTTTTGTTCTCTCGTCAAACCTTCTTTCTTCTTCGTTGCTTTGAACGGCACTTCCGCATTTTTATACAACTTCTTGATTCCTTGAAATCCTTTATCTACTTTGATTCGGGCTCCCAAGTTTATCTTTAAGTTGCTTTGCGGTCAAGATCTTAAAGTCGTGAACTGTTCCCCGCCGACACCTCACCGCTTGAATCATTCCGGTCAAAAAACAGATGATTAGCAAGGTTTTTATCGTATGCCGTTTTTTTTCCCCGAAGAATAACTCTTTTGCTCTTGCAACGGTCTTTCTATTTCTTGCTCAGTCACATCTGCCACCAAACTGATATTTTCCAATGTCAACTCTTGATCGTTGGGAATCTCCAGAGCTTTCATCAATCGGCTGTTGATAAAATGGTATCTTTTGTTCGCATAACTTTCGCTAATCCCAAACATATCAGCGAGTTGCAGAAAAGTGTGATATTGCCTCAGATAAAGAAACGTCAATACCAATTGGTCAGCCAAACTCAAGCAACTGGTTTTAAGTCCTCGTTTTCGCATCGGTTTAACATTTTTATAACGCCCGATTTCAGCCTCAAGTTTTTATAAAATGATTTGAAAAGTGCCATAATTCACTCCAACAAGTCCGGTAAATTCGGCGGGTTTTTTCATCTTGTAATTTTCATAAACACTCATTTTCCTAGCGTAGCAGAATAAAGACTTATTTAGGAAAGATGTCTATTGATTAAGCCGTCGCTCCTTCTTGGTATTAATCCTAAAACTTTTTCCGTCGCAGCTTTCGCTTTTCGCGCAACTTCAAACGGGTCTTGATTCCAATATTCGGGACGAAAGATCTCGATCGAAACCATTCGGTCGTAACCGATCTTATCGAAATGCGCTTTGATCTCCTTGATCGGCAAAATCCCCGTGCCGGGATAAAGCCGGTGCGCGTCCGTTAATTGTTCCTTCGGCAAATCTTCCGCATCGTTGATGTGAAAGATAAAGAGTTTTTCGGGTTTCATACTGTCAATCGCTTCATAGGTCGAATTTCCGGCGTAAAAATGAAATGTGTCAATGACATTACCGATATTCTCGCGATTAACCTTTTCGACGATCTCGTTACATAGATCGAGCGTTTGCACCGAACAGTCAGATTGTCCCAAAAACTCAAAAGCCAATGAAACGTCGTGTTGTTCGGCAATCTCGCCGAGTTCGCTTAAAACCCTGACCGATTCTTCGATAATTTCTTCTTTGGTTGCGTTTTCGGGAAGTTTGCCCGGCACGACGACCACATAGGGACAGAAGATCTCGCCGGCTATGCTCGACAATTCTTCGGTTTCGGCTAAAATCAGCGCGTAATCTTCGGCGTTTCGAAATGTAATATGTTCGATTGAATTTATTGAATACGGTTCTATATTATGTTCAACCAATAAATTCTTTAAGTCCGCCACCGTTTTTGTTTTCAAAAACTCGCGCAACTTTGCCGCCCAAATTTCAATCAGATCAAATCCTGCCGCACCGGCAGCTTTGATGTCTGTTTCCAAATCAGCGTGCATCGTTGTCGCGCCGTTTAATGCAATTTTCATTTAATTCACTCCCAAATATTTCATTTTGAAGATTGTAACACGAGTGAAGTTATCGGTTTAATATTGGTTTGTCTAATATTACAAACATTTATGTATTAAAAATACTAAACATATGTTAGTTTTCACAATCGAAAAGCCATATATAAATGTAAGAACCTCAAACTTTCATTTAACTTGTCGGAATTTGTTATTTGAAAAGAAACGGCAGTAAGTCATACACTCTGGTTTTTCATCGTCTTCATCGCCAACCAAATTGCAGAAGGTATCGGTTCTTGATTCAAGAACCGATACCTCCCCTGCTTAATCTCTCGAAATTATAGATCTTTAAATTTATCGCCCGACTTGTACAGTAAATCTATTTTTTTATTATCGAAATGAGCAACGACTAAATTTGTCTGCTCGGCGAAGCTTTCAAAAAAGATCGTATTTTGTAATTTTGTACCGGCAAATTCTTCTTCAAATGGAATTTCGACATAAACAAACATCATATCGTTATTAAATTCTTTGCCGACCCATTGCAGTTTTTGAGTTTCGCCTTTTTTATTTTGAAAGATAAAGTTTTCTTCGAGATATTTAAAAACCTCCGCATCAACTTCCGCTGTTTTTTCAAGGTCAACGCGCTTTTTCAAGCGTCTTTCGAGCAGCGGCAGAACATCGTGATTAAATAGTTTAATACTGATCTCGATATTTTTGTCTTTGGCATTGTAATCCATTCGCGTCAGGCTGGTGTGGAAAGTATGAGCCTCTGCCGGAATTATGCAACAAATAAACACTAACCAGCTAAAGATAACGCAGGGTATCCGCAACCATTCTGAAACATTCAATTTTTTCAAACTAATCATTTGTTTATCTTTGTCGGCGTTGCTGCTGCTGTTGTTTGAAAACCTGAAAGCGCGTCGGAACAAAGCGGCGCGGGAAGAAATTATTGTTCAGATCCGCATCGGCAGTTTCGAGATATGGGTCAAGCACGATCGCTTTGGCTTCTTTCTTGGTGATGATCAGTTTTGAAACATTGAAATTATCGTATCGCCAGATTTCTGCCGGAATGCGGATATCTTCGCTCGTGCCGTCCATATATTCGACCTTAAATATAACGGGCATCACGAGTCCGCCGATGTTTTTCAAATCAACAACGTAAAAATAATAGTTACCGTTCAAGAGCAATTTTTCTTTATCGTCGAGATTTGAGAGAAATGCTTCATAATTTTGGCGGTCTTTGTCGGTAACTTTGAATTGGTCAAAATCGTTGTAAAAATCACGTAATGAAGGATATTGGTCAATTCGTTTCGGCAAAGATTCGTTGCGCTGTTGCGAAAGTGTCTTCGGTCTGTCATTCGATTGTTTGCGCTGCAGATCTTTTTCAACGTCAGGATTCTGCGTATTGATCTGATAAAGCCTGACATTTTCGATTGAAATATCAACGTGATCGGTCGAATAAAACCAACCGCGCCAGAACCAATCTAAATCCGTGCCGCTTGCATCTTCCATCGTGCGGAAAAAGTCGGCGGGTTCGGGACGTTTAAATTTCCAGCGTTGCGCGTATTGTTTGAAAGCAAAATCGAACAATTCCCTTCCCAAAACAGTTTCGCGCAAGATATTCAAAGCCGTTGCGGGTTTGGCATATCCGTTGTTGCCAAATTGCAGGAGCGAATCCGATTGCGTCATGATCGGAACTTGATTTTCCGACAACATATAATCAGTGATAAACTGTGGTTCACCGCGCCGCGAAGGGTAATTTTTCTCCCATTCCTGTTCTGCCAAATATTGTAGAAATGTATTTAATCCTTCATCCATCCACGTCCAATCGCGTTCGTCTGAATTAACGATCATCGGAAAATAATTATGTCCGACTTCGTGAATGACAACCGAGATCAAACCGTATTTCGTCTGCGCAGAATAAGTTCCGTCAGGAAGCGGTCGCGGACCGTTAATGCTCTGCGCGACCGGATAAGGATATGTAAATGTGTAGCGTGAATAAATATTCAAAGTGTGAATGATCGCTTGAGTCGAATATTTTTCCCAGAGCGGATTCCCTTCCGTCGGATAAAATGACATCGCCATGACCTTGTTATCGCCGACATTATGACCTTGCGCATCCCATATAAATTTACGCGATGACGCAAAAGCAAAATCGCGCACATTATCGGCTTTGAAGATCCAGGTCTTTTTGCCGGTCGGTTTGCTCGATTCGTTGGCTTTTGCTTCTTCGTTAGTGACAATTTTGAGTGGTTCTTTGGCAGTTTCGGATTGTTTAAGGCGCACAATTTGCGCCGCTGTTAAGACCTGTGTCGGATTCTGCAAAACGCCCGAGCTTGAAACAACGTGGTCATTCGGCGTTGTGATTCGCACCAGATAATCGCCGAATTCGAGCGTAAATTCGCCCGCGCCCAAAAATTGTGTGTGTTGCCAGCCCTGATAATCGGTATAGGCGACCATTCGCGGAAACCATTGCGCCATTTCATAAATGTAATTTCTGTCACGCGGAAAAAATTCGTAACCGGCGCGTCCGCCGAAAATGCGCTGATTGTTGATGGCATAATTCCATGCGACATTGAAGACAAACGAGCCGCCCGAAACCAGCGGTACCGGCAAATCAACCCGCATCATCGTTTTATTGATCGTGTATTTTAACGGCGCGTTTTTTGAATCGGAAACATCGGTGATATTTACTTTTCCGTCGTATTCGCGAGCGGCAATCTGTTCGATCGCCGACAGAGGAAAACCGTTCGGATTGTCAAAATTCGGCGCAGGTGATGTTTTTAATGTGTCCGAATCCTTGGCGAAGAGATTTTGGTCAATTTGCAGCCAGATATAATTGAGTGTATCAGGCGAGGCATTTTTGTAAGTGACAGTTTCTTTGCCCGTGATGCGTTGGTTTGCGTCGTCGAGTTCGACATCAATTGAATAATCGGCGCGATTTTGCCAGTATTTATTGCCCGGCGCACCCGATGCCGTGCGTTGCTCGTTCGGTGTCGGTAAATCTGTATCCAATTGTTTGAATTTGTCGGAAGGTTTCGATTTTGATTGCCCGAAAGCAAAGCAAGATGTCAGTAAAATTAAAAGTATTGCGGAAATTTGACGCAAAAACACGGTAGATTTTTCTCCTTTTTGAAGTTTTGAAATGAAACTTGCGAATATGTTGCAAGTTATTACGCAGAACCGAAGTAAAAAGTTATTGTATGTTTAATTATGCAATAAGTCAGAACCCTGAGCGGTAGCGACGGGTTGAATATTTATAACATTAAACAGATCGCTACCGCTCGCTGTTCTGACATACTGCTTACAGCTAATGCACATTTGTTTCCCGCAAATATTTCGCGCTTTCGCGCTCAGCACGCAGGGATGCGTGCGCTCCCGGCGAAGAACATTTTTCTTTTCTTTTGACCGACTTTGAATTTTAAACAACATTTCACTCATTTCATTACCAACAAATCAATCTCCGCTTAAATTTCAAAACTAACGGCAACTTCCCGCGTTTTTATCTCGTCTAAAAATCGGTTAAGCTAGAAAGCGCAAACCGTTTTCCCGACAAATTCGCAGTTATGAAAAAATCAATCCTTTTAATCGCAATCATTTTCGTTTTTTCAGTTTTAACTTTCGCGCAATCCGATGCGGCGTTACGTCTCGTCACCGAACAAGATAAAGCGAGCCGCGATGCTCAAGGCAAACTTTTGACCTTGACGGTCGAAGAACACCTCAATCGCGGTGATGTTTATATGGGAAATCGTCTGTTTCCGCAGGCGCGCGAGCATTGGCAGAAAATTCTCGACAATTATTCATCCGATTTAAGCGCGATGCCGCGAGCATTGTTCGGAATGGCGCGAGCTTTTATGTGGGAACGCCAATATCAAAAATCGGTTGACTGGTTCGACAAGCTACTCAAAGATTTTGCCGCGTCCAAAGAAGCGCGGGATGGATTGGCATTTAAGGGCGCGTGTCTGGTTCGTCTCGGTAAAAATGTCGAGGCGGCGAAGACCTACCAGCAATATACGATAATGTTTCCTTACGGCGAGAAGATCGAATCGGCATACTTGAATATCATTGATTCATTGCGCGAGACGAAAAACTATACGGAAGCGATTCTTTGGGTTGATAAAGCGCGCACGCGATTTTCGGGATTGCCGGTTGAAACAAACGCCCTTCACGCTCGTTTGCGAATGGAAATTTTCCGCCAAAATTGGAATGAAGTCGTTAAAGTATCGGATGATCTTCTAAAGTTGAATAATTTCTCCAAATCAATGGTGACAGCCGATGAGGTTAAGTATTTAAGAGCATTTGCGCTCGAAAAACTCGGACGGAAATCCGACGCAATAATGGCATATTTATCAATAAACAACGCCATCACGTCATATTACGGCGGTTTGGCGGCGGATAAACTTCGTCAGTTGAACGCGGGCAATCAAATTCAAACGACAGCTGCGGTTTCAGCAAAATATGTCAAAGATTATCCGGTCGTATTCCGCACCGAACTATTGCGTGCGGCAAAATCTTTAAAGATCGATCCGCGATTTGTGTTGGCGATTATGAAACAGGAAAGCAGTTTTCGCCCGAACGCCAAATCACCGGCAGCGGCGCGCGGTCTTCTTCAATTGGTCTTTGATACGGCTCTCAGATACAACAAAAAAGCGGGTTATGT
>JANPDZ010000213.1:0-2233 GCA_031431735.1 Acidobacteriota bacterium
GTTTCATTGAAGTATTGACGGAAATTTGAGCCATCTACGAATAAATAAGTTGTTGGTCTAGAAATTGGGTTGTTGTTTGTTGGTCCGAAAACCATAATTTACTTACCTCTTAATTCTGAAATTACTTGAATCTTTTCCACAATATCTTGATTTAATTCTTCCAATTCTTTCATACAAAACTATGATGGGCGATAAACGCGCACTAATTGACCTTTAATTTCAGGCAAATCTTTGCAAGCCGAATTAATTCTTTGGGCTTGATCGATAAAATCCGCGTTGAAAGTGCAGATGATAATTCCCGCGTGATTTTCGGTTGCTTGGTGAAGCCTTTTGAAATCAATTCGATTGATTGTTAAAACGGCGCGGTTAAGTTCGGTTGCACGTTCCAAGACTTTTTCATCAGATATTTTTTGATTGGCGCGTTCGTCTTCGAATGCCGTCAAACAATCGTGTCCCAAGTTTCTTAATTCGGCAACCACATCGAGCGGGAAATTTTCGTCGGCGTAAAATTGCATTAGTCGTCGGCTTCATTGGCGGTAATCGCGTCTTCGATTTCGCTTTTGTGGGAATTAACATAATCCCAAGTGTTGGCGAGGTCTTGGGCAGAAAGCTGCGGATAGTTGCGAAGCAAATCAACTTCGCTGACGCCTTGCCGACGCGCTTGTTCGAGCATCCAGACGGGAATTCGTGTTTGCCGGATACACGCCGCGCCGCCCATCACGTTTTTGGTCTTTTCGATGCCCGCAAAGCCGTTTTTGACTTCTTTTTCCAGCCATCGAAGCAGTTGCGCTTTGTCAGATTCGGGAAGATTCGCAATCGCTTGTTCGGCTTCATTTAAAGTAATTACTGCATTCATATCGTTTGCAATTTTATCATAAATTAACCTCTAAACTCTGCAATAACTCCAATTTTCCCGACAATGTTTCGGTTAAATTCTTCCAAATCTTTCAATAAGTATTTGCATCAATGAGTTTGACCGAATAGTTGCCGAAAACACTATCGGCAGATAAAAGCGAGAGATCTTCAATATTTGCTTGCGTGATTAACAAACGGTCGAACGGATCTTTGTGGATTAGCGGTAATTTGGCAACGGCTAAAGTATGTTCGTGATTGATTTCAAGCCAAACGAAATTTGCTCTTTTTAATCTGTCAGGAATAAAAATTTTAGGTTCATCGGGAAGTTGAAGTTTGCCGTTGCCATATTTTATAGCAATTTCCCACGCGCTTGCGGCTGAAAAGTAAATTGTGTTGTTCGGATTTATTAAAAGATTTCGGACGTTAAGCGATATTCGGCTGGAATTACCGAATAACCAAAGAAAAATCTGCGTATCAATTAAAATCTTCACTATTTTCTTGTTTCACCAATGATTTCTAAAAATTCTTCGGGCGTTTCGTCAAAATCGTCAGCAATCCAAATTTTTCCGTCATCCATTCCAAACCAATCTTCGTCCGCTTTAATCGGCGAAAGTTTGGCAACGGGTTTGCCGTCGCGTTCGATAATAAATTCTTCGCCGTTCAACGCTTTCTGCAAAATTTCCGTCCAACTTTTTTCAGCCGTTTGTAATGTTATCTGCGTCATTTGATAAATCTCCTCAACAGTTATTTTAACCGAAAAATCATTTTCTGCTAAACGCTGCAATCACTTCGATTTTCCCGACAATATTTTGATTAAATTCTTCCAAATCTTCCGCCGGAATCCAGTATTCTTCGTGTGTTGCGCCTCCAACAATTCTTGTTTCGTAATTACCGAGAAAATCTGTTTGAACTTCAAATTTTGTAACGTAGCCGACTTTATCGGCGTTGTATTTTGCGTTCCAATCGTGGGCGATTTGCGTGGCGTATTCTTCGTTGAGAACAGGATAAAAAATCGGCTGTTCGGGCAGACGTGGCGGAAACGCCATAAAGTCGCTTTTTTCAATCAAGGCTAATTCATTTTTGCCGACAGGAAGAAATAATGTTACAATTTCCATCAATTTCATTTATATTAAACAAAAACACAAGAAAGAAAAAGTGCAGTTCAATAGAACATTTATATCCGACTTTATTCGTATAATTTGCTTTGAAATTTAGCAACTCAACATCGCTTAATATTTGACATTATGAAATATGTAGCTTTCTTGCGCGGCATCAATGTCGGCGGGAAAAATAAAGTTAAAATGGAAACATTGCGCGAAGTTTGCGCTTCAATCGGTTTTGAAAATGTCAAAACTTATATCAACAGCGGAAATGTGAT
>JANPDZ010000214.1:0-16651 GCA_031431735.1 Acidobacteriota bacterium
GGGTCGCGCATCTTCTCGCTTCGCTTGAAGGCGCGTTGCAGGCAAGGCTGCCTGCGCTCCCAGCCGACAAATTTATATGAAAAAGGAAATAGTGAAAACCGATTATTTGAGAAAAGTTGAAAGATTATCAATCAATTGACAGCAAATTTGAGGTCTGGAAGGGTTGTTTTACGCCCGCTTTTGTTGAAATATGAATTCCTAACTTTTTACTGACGCATTACTAATCCGCTAAACCAAACTAAAAAAACCTTTGCGCCTCTGCGCCTTCGCGCCACTCGAGTTAAAAAAACAACGTCTTCAGCCCTTCTTCCAAACCGACTTCGGGCTTCCAATCTAGTTCTTGAGTGATCAGGCTCAAATCTGAAATGTAATTCATCGGCACGGGCGGAGGCGTTGGGTTCTCTTCGTCAATGACGGCTTGCAGACCGGAAACTTCTTCGAGTGTTTTGACCAAATTGCGCAGACTAAGTGCATTTTTTTCGCCGCCGCCGAGATTGTATGTGCCGTGGCGGAGCGCGGAATCAATAAAGGCTTCGCACGCTTTGGCAAAATCTTTGACGTGTAGAAAATCGCGGCGCGGTGTGCCGTTCGCGGGAAGCCGAAAAGTTTCGCCGAAATTTATCGCGTCGGCATAGTGTGTCACAAAATTCGGCGCGTTGCCGTCGGAATTTCGGGCATAAATTGTCGAAAGACGAAAGATGCACGACCGAAAATCGTTTTGATAGGCGTAATATTCACAGTATTTTTCGGCGATATATTTTGACCACTCAAGGGAGCTCTGCCCGGCATAAACGATCGGACAGCTTTCGGGAACTTCCGCGTAGTTATCCGCAAAACGGCCGTAAACGTCTTTTGTCGAAGCAAAAATCAAGACCGAGTTTGTGCGCATCGAGCGCAAAAGATTGATCGTGCCTTCGACGTTTGTGAGAAAAACGCTTTCGGCATTTTCGGGCGATTTGTCGAGCGTCGCGGCGAGATGAATGACGACATCATAATCCTGAACGATCTGTGCATCTTGCAAATTCAAAACATCGAGATTTGAGCGGCGCGAAAAATCATCAGCACCAAAATATTCGCGGACGTGCGTTCCAAGAAATCCGCTGCCGCCTGTGACGAGAATCTTCATACTGAAAGTATAGAGAAGAGGAGAGGAGGAGAAAAGGAGAAAAGGAGATTTTTAAGTAAAAAGGTAAAAGGTAAAAGGTAAAAGGTAAAAGGTAAAAAATATGAATTGAGTTTACCTTCAAATCTCCTCTTCTCTCCGTCGCTTCGTCGCTTCGTCGCTTCGTCTCCTTGTCTCTCCGTCTTCCCGTCTCCTCTTCTCATTTGTTCGATTCGACCAGTTTCTGCACCGAATCGGCTTTGCCGACGATGATCAATAAATCGCCTTCTTCGATCACCGATTCGCCGGTCGGGTGAAAATAAAGCTCGCCCGATTTGCGCCTGATCGCGATGACTATCAGGCTCAGTTCTTTACTGAAATTTGTTTCGCGCAGTTTTTTATTGATGTATTGTGAATGGTCGTTGATGGCAATTTCCTCGAAAACCAGATCGAGCGTTTCGGCGACGATCGAATCCATAAAATCGGCAATCGCAGGTTTTAAAAGCGCGCGCGCCATTGATTGACTGCCGATGATCGTCGGCGCAACGACGCGGTTTGCTCCGGCGCGGATCAGTTTCGGTTCGGCCTGTTCTTCGACGGCGCGGGCGACAATGTGCATATTTTCGTTGAGTCCGCGAGCCGTCAGCACAACATAAACATTCGCCGCATCGTCCGCCAGACAAGTTGCCAAACCTTTGGCGCGCTCCACACCGGCTAGAATCAGATTTTCTTCGAGCGTCGCGTCAACCAGCAGGATCGGCAAATTTTCCTCTTCAAATTCGGCAACTCTTTTTTCGTCGCGTTCGATAATCACAAACGGCAGATTTTCTTTTTGCAGATTGCGGATAATGCGGCGTCCGACGCGGCCGGCGCCGCAGACAATATAATGATCTTGCAGTTTTTTCATTTCCTTTGTTTTGCGCCGAACGTCGAGCGCTTCGATGATTTCAGATTGTACGACCGATTGAATCAATGTTGTGATCGCGAACAGCACCGTGCCGCCGCCGAGCAGCATAAAAAAGATGGCAAATATTCGACCGCTGGGCGTTATCGGCGGAATGTCGCCGTAACCGACGGTCGTGACGGTTTCGGTCGCCATATAAAAACTTTCGAGCCACGTCAAACCCTCAAAAAAGCGAAATCCGCTTGCGCCAAGACAGATCATTCCGAAAATCGTCAGTGTCGCAAAGATCAATCTTCGCCGCGTAATTTTGGTTAATGGCAATAAAAATTTCATTCGTTAGTTCCAAGTTCCAATAATAGTAACGCAGTTGAATACTAGTCGGAATAAGTGATAAATGATACGGTTTCCAATTAAGACTTGTGCATTAGCAATATTCGACAAGTCAGAACCCTGAGCGATAGCGACTTGTTTTCGCTGCGATTGTTCAACCCGTCGCTACCGCTCAGGGTTCTGACTTATGCCCAGTTTCTACTTGGAAAGCGTATGATAAGCGATAAGTGACAGGTCAAAACAAGCCGTCACTTATTTACTAATCAAGTATCACTTATTCCGTCGTCAAAACCTTTTAATTTACTCATATTTTTTCAACTGCGTAAATCTTGTTACCAATTTCGTGAAATATAAGACGTTTTTACATGTAACTTGGAAATTGGAACTATAAAAGACTAGACATCAACCTACAAAAACTTATAATATTTAAGCGGGCAACCGTCAAACCCGATTTTCTCACTAATTCTTAATACAACTAGCCGAAAATGCCAAATCAGATCAAAGGTAAAAGCCGAAAACCGATAAAACCGCCGAAGTATTGGCGGTCGAAACATCCGATAAAATCGTTTCAGGCTCCGAAACCGCCGCTTTATAAACGAATCTGGCGCGTTATTTTTAACGGCTACACAATTTCGACGGCTTTGTTAGTGGTTCTGGCAATATTTTTAACGGCAACGTATTTTTGGTTTGAATATTCCGATATTATTGATAACAAACTACTGAGCGGCGAGGTTTATACACCAAACGCGGGGATTTATTCCGCGCCGAAGACCTTAAAGGACGGCGAAGAATTAACGCCCGAAGAGTTGGTCGCGTATTTGAAATCGGCGGGCTATATCGAAAAAAACAATCAGGCTGACGCTTCGCGCTCGCGCTATCAGGCAAGCGCCAATCAAATTGAGATCGAACCCGGCTTGACCGGAATGATTGACGGCACAAAGGTTTTCCCCGGCTTGACGGTCAAATTCCGCAAAGATGGCAAGGCGGTTGAGACGATCACCGACAAAGACGCAAAGAAAGATATTCAGCAAACCCGGCTCGAACCGAAAATCCTCAGTTCAATCGCCGAAGAAGCCAACAGCCGACGCAAGGTCGTCACTTTTAACGATTTGCCGAAACATCTCGTCAAATCAATTACCGTCACGGAAGACCGCGCTTTTTTTGAGCATTACGGCGTGAATCTTCGCGGCATTGCGCGTGCGCTCTGGCGGCGTTACGAAAATGAAGACGACAACTCGCCAATCGCTAAACAAGGCGGTTCATCAATCACCCAACAGCTTGTCAAAAATCTTTTGTTAAACAACGACAAGACCTTGACACGCAAAGCGACCGAAGCATATATGTCGCTGATTTTGGAAACGCGGCTTTCAAAGGAAGAGATCTTCACGCTTTACGCCAATCAGATCTATCTCGGACAGCAAAACGGCATCTCGATCTACGGTGTCGGCGAAGCGTCAAACGTCTATTTTGGCAAGGACGTTTCGCAGCTTAATCTGTCGGAATCCGCCTTCATCGCGGGAATTATTCGCAGTCCTAATCGTTATAATCCATACAAAAATCTCGAAAGAGTGACCGAACGGCGCAATCAGATTTTGGATTCGATGCTCGAAGCCGGGGAAGTTACACAAGCTCAAAATACCGAAGCAAGACAGTCAAAACTCGAGCTCAAACAGATTTCAGCAACCAACGATCTGCACGGGATGCCTTATTTTTCGCAATATGCGATTGATGAGCTGCCGAAGATCGTCAATGACCCCGAAGCCCTTCAGCATTTGCGCGTCTATACGACAATTGACCCCGATTTACAGAAAAAGGCTTACGAGATTGTCGCGAATCGGCTGGAAAAGCTCGACAAATATTTCCCGAAAAAACAAAAAGGGAATTTGAACGCCGCACTTGTCGCAATTCGCCCGCGGACGGGCGAGATCGTCGCGATGGTCGGCGGACGCAATTATCTCGAAAACCAATTTAATCGGGCAACAAGTGCCCAGCGTCAGCCCGGCTCGGTCTTTAAGCCGTTTGTTTACGCGGCGGCGATCAACACGCCTTACGATTCGGCTTCGCGGGTTTTGACGACTGCTTCGATCTTTAAAGACGAGAAAAAAGTTTTCACTTACGGAAATGAACAATACGCGCCGAACAATTACGGCGACACCTTTTCCAACAAGGAATTAACCTTGCGCGATGCGCTTGTGAAAAGTAAAAACACGATCACGGTTGATATCGGAATGGAA
Organism: Acidobacteriota bacterium; assembly: GCA_031431735.1. GTDB lineage: Bacteria > Acidobacteriota > Blastocatellia > Pyrinomonadales > Pyrinomonadaceae > JAFDVJ01. The sequence goes on from JANPDZ010000214.1 coordinate 4,571, forward strand.
TTAAACATCGGCAAGGTCATGAATCTTGCCTTCAAAGCCGGTTTGCCGAAGGTCGAAAAAGCATATCCTTCGATGGCACTCGGAACAGCCGAAGCGACACCTTTGCAGATGGCGACCGCTTACACGATCTTTCCGAACCTCGGCGATAAAGTTTCGCCGATGGCGATCAGCCGCATCACGACGGGCGAGGGCAAGACCGTCACCGAACCCAAACCCGAAAAGAAAAACGTCCTGCGCCCCGACGTTGCCTACATAATGGACGATATGATGAAGGACGTTATTAATAAAGGCACAGCCGCGCAGGCGCAAGGCTGGGGGTTTCGTAACGTCGCGGGTAAAACCGGCTTTGCGGGCAAAACGGGAACTTCGCGTGACGGTTGGTTTGTCGGTTTTACGCCTGAATTGGTGGTTGTCGTTTATGTCGGTTTTGACGATAACGATGATCTGGGAATGAAAGGTTCTGATTCAGCGATGCCGATCTGGGCGGATTTTATGAAGGAAGCCTTGACCTTGCATCCCGAATGGAACGGCGATTGGCAGGCTCCGGCGAGCGTCCGCCGTGCGGAGATTGATACCCGCAACGGTAAACTGATTCGCGAACTTTCCGACGACGAAGCCGATTCGGTCAAGGCGCAGCAAACTGCCCTCAAAAAGAATTCAAACTCGAATACCAAACCGACCGCCGATTTGCAACCTGACGCGCCCGATGCGCCAAAGGAAATTTATGTAACGGATGTGCCGATCGAATTTCGCCGTGTCGAGCTTTTTGTGGCAGGAACCGTTCCGACCAAGGTTTTGCTCCCGATTGACGAACCAACGATTGAAGATCCGAGCGATAAACCCGCGCCGACACCGACACCGCTCGACTCAACGTGGCAGGACCAAACCAAACCGGGCGAGACAACTTTGCCAACGAATACCAAAACGGATAAAAGCCTCACTGGGCGTATTACGGTGATGATCTGCCCGCTCTCAGGAATGCGGGCAACGATAAAATGCCCGACCAAAGACGCGAAAGTTTTCAAACAAGGCGAAGAACCGAAGGATTTCTGCACATTTCACACCGGGAACTGAGACGGAGGAGTGGAGGGACGGAGGGACGGGGAGACGGAGGGACGGAGCGACGGAGCGGGACGGGGAGACGGAGCGACGGAGCGACGGAGCGATTTTTTTAGAAAATCCTCGTTTGAAATATACAATTTAGTTCTACGCGTGTCAGATTAAAAATTATTGGCTTAGCTGATCGCTAATAGCTGTTAGCTGACAGCTAAATTCGGACGAATTTGTCGTGATTCGAGACGAAATATCAAAAATTAACAGCTGATCAATCTAATCTCAGTAGATCCAATTTTGGATTTTAGATTTTGGATGCGCGGATTCTCAAACAACTCGAAGCCTCCGGTTTTCGCCTAAATTCAGAGTTTGGCTTGACAAAAAATCCGACATCCGACATCCGACATCCCAAATTTGGATCTACTGAATCTGACACGCGTCGAACTAAAAACTAAAAATTAATTCTTCGTCAAATATATTTTGTGAATAGCTTTCTATAATTTCAATCTTATTTAGTTGTGAAATTGAATTGAGCAGACTTTTAATGTTATTAGTGAAAAAAGCATCACCTTGTTTTTTTTTGTCTAATTCATCGAAAACTTTATCGTAAGCATTTTCTCTTTCGCTGAAATTAATCACCGTCAGGGAAGTGAACTTTAGATTTTGTTTTCTATCTTGCAACGATAGCGGCGCAGTTAAAATTTGCTGCAAAAGATCCGAATCATTGGTGACGATCAATTCATTGCCAACTAAAACGTAATTAACTTTCCAACCGAGCATCGGCAGTTTTAGCTCGTGCCAGGTGTAAGAATTCTCCGATTTTGTTTCCCAATTTAATTTCACAGCGGGCGCGGCAATCAGCGCTTGTGCAGAAAGTTTTTCTTTAATTGCGGCTTCAAAATTTTCCCGATCAAAAGATTTGGGCGAACCGAGATGAAATACAGCCGCCCGTTCGAACTCGACAAACATCGGCGCGGGCAGTGTTTTCGGCTGTGTGAATGTTAAAACTGCACGCGGATTTGCCGCTTGAAGCACTCTTGAAAAATCAATCTCGAATTCGCGTCGTTCAATTTTATCGGCATCATCCGAATCATCAATCGTTTCATCAAATTTTTCGCCCAAAGATTCGTAATCATCGCTCGAATAATCGTTGTAATCGTTAAGGGACGAATAATCGGAATAATAATTTCGCATTTTTTTTTCTGTTACCTGCCGGCGGGCAAAAATAGTTTTTTCAACTGCTTGGTCAATTGTTATTTGATTTCCCGACTGCAAGCGGTAAAAAGGAATAGCGGACGGCAAAAAAGTCAGCATTTTTTCCGCAACTGAATTTTCAATCTGCGCGGATTCGACCGCTTTTTTGAGTAAAAACTTTCGCCGTTCGATCAGTTTTCCTTCCTGCATCTCGAAATCAAAGATTCCGGCGCGCAGATTTTTTAATTTTCCGGGATCCGACATCAACCAGTAATGTTTGAAATAATAGTCGTCGTTCAAAGCCGTTTGATTGAGCCAGACAGTCGCCAGATGCGGTTCGATTTTTTCACTCAAAAGATTGAAAAGCGGTTCGTCAATCAGACGATTTTTCGATTTTTTCCCGTTGATGTTATTCAGTGTTTGGACAAGCAGTTTTTCGCTCGTCGTTAAAATGAAGCGTCCTTTAAGCTGAGTAAAAATCAATTCCTGCGTTTGCCGACTGCGGTCGGCTTCGACATCTGCCCGATAAATAACAGTGCCATCGTCAAGCGTTTCTTCCGTAAATTTGTTTCGGTTTGACGCGAATTTTGTCGCCGCGAAAATCTCATCGGAAACCGGCGTGATAAAAACAAATTCGAGTTTGCCGACATCATAAAGTGCAATCGAAGCCTGATTTCCCGTGATGCTGCTCAAAACGTCCAAATCTATCGCAAAGCCTGCCGAATCGCTGAATTCCTGCCAACGGCTTGCCAATTTTCTGCCGAGATGTCTGTTTCGAAAATCGTTGTAATTGTCGCTCGCCAGATATTTTTCTTTCAATTCCGACTCGTTCCAAAGTTTGATCAGCGCAGGCAAATCCGCGATTTGCAGATATAAAACGGCTTCGCGCGGAAAGTCTTCGGCGGCTACGAAAGCCTTTCGTTTTGTTTGCGAATAGATGAAAACGGCGACCACCGCGACGACAAATATTGTTAAAAAGATTTTCGATTTCATAATTTCCTCGTGTTTTCCAAACCAACCTTAAAATCGGTGGCGCGTTTATTTTGTTCGGCGGAAAGTTTTTGCAAAGCAGAAATTCGCTCTATACTCGCTTCCGATTTAGCATTTTCAAATTCAATGGCTTTACTGTAATCGCCGATTTTTTCCGCCGATTCGGAAAGAATTTTGAGCAGTTCGTCAGTTTTTGAAGATTTGTCGGTTTCAGCCAATCGAAGCGCGGCAAAAGGTTTATTTGTGATGGCGTAAGATTTGATTAGTGTCTGCCGTGCGGAAGTTTCCGCTTCTTTGTCAGCGATTAAAGAATTGATGTAAAACTCCGTCGCGGTTTCGTTTTGTTTTTCCGCCAGTCTTCCGCGATAAAATTGAGAAAACGAATCGAAAGTAACGTTTGGAATTTCCGCATTCAAAATCAGACGCGCCTGCCAACGAGTGGGGCGCGGAGAGTTTTTATCGTTGATAATTTGCGTCAGAAGAATTTCCGCTTCTTGTTTTTTGTCATTTCCAATGAGAATTTTGGCGAGTTCGATTTTGTTATCCGAATCAGACGGATTCGCTGCGAGCAATTGGCGACGAAAAGCGATTGCGGCATCAATTTGCTGAAACTCAAAGGCAATGTCGGCGGCAACCTTGAGCGCGTTTGAAATACCGATCAAATTATATTCAGGCGCAGGTCTTTTCGCCGCATCTGCCGTTTGCAATTGTATCGCCGGAATTGCCGCGATTTCCGCAAACGCAATTTCTTGTTTGGTTTCGTCGCTTGCATCAATCATCAAACGCAAAACATTCAAGGCTTTTTCCGTTTCGCCTTTTTGAAAAAATGCCCGCGCCAGTCCGCTGAAATTCGCCTGATTGTATTGTTCAATCGCCAGCATTCGGGCGAAAAACTTTTCGCTTAATTGAATCGCTTCCGCCGTTTTATTTTCCTCTTTCAAAATCTGCAAAACTTCATTAAAACGCTCGATGCCCGGCGTTTTTATTTCCGCCACCGATTCGCTGACCGTAATGCCGACGAAGCGTTCCGCTTCCGCCCAAACTAATTTATTTTCGCGGATGCCGAGCCTGATTTTTGCCTCGCGCAGCCACGCCGGACGCGTGTAGCGATTGTTTATTTCCTTCTCGATTTCTAAGATTATTTGCGCGGCTTTGGCATTATCGCGCTCATCAGCGAGCAGTTCGAGATATTTTTTCTGCCAATCGTATTTATCGCTTTCAGGTTCTTCTGTTTTGTATTCATTTTCCTGATCATAAATTGATTCGGCATCTGCTTTAGTCCAAAATTGTTTAGCGACGGACGTGAAATTGTAATCCGAATAGTTCAAATCGGAACTGCGCTCGATGAGCGATTCATAAAACGTCTTTTGTTCGTTTTGAGCGATCAAATTTTCATTGACGAGCATTGCGGCAAGCGAAACATCCTTTGGGCGTTTCTGCAAAATCGTCTGAAAATACGCCGATTTCTTCGCTTCGTCGGCAAATGAAGCGGCGACGGCGCGAATCAATTTTTGAAAATCTTCCGAATCCGGGGCATTAGCAGTCTGCAAAAATATGACGATCAGCGGCGTGATTTTCGCTCGTGCGTGTTCGCTCAAACCGTATTTCTGCAAGGTTTGAAAAAATATCGCGCCGCTTTGGATCGAACCGCCGTCCAAAACCTGCGCCCAGGTTTCTTCGGCATAATCGCGTCTGCCAATTTTGAAGTAAGCCGTGCCGAGCGCAGAAAGTTGTGCAGTTTGGTCAACCGCGATACTATCTGTTTCAATCGCCAGTCGGAGATGCTCGATTGCCGGTTTTAATTCGCCTTTTTCGAGATAAAACGCTCCGAGTTTGGATTGTTCTTCAGGATTGTGCGGCTGATTTTCGATCATCGCAGCCAAAAATTTCGACGGTGCGATTTCCTTGTCATTCCTTTCAAAAAGCCATTCACCGTATTCGCGCGTCAGCCGAAACCAATCGTCATTGATCAAAAATCGCTGCTTGTCGGGCGTTTGTTTGACCATCTCGCCGATTGAATCAAATTGCAGCGCATCGCAGAAATAACACTCCGAATTTTCGTCATATTCACGCAAAGCGAGCGACGTTTCGGCATTCCGCGAAACCTTCCAGGCAATTGGTAAATTCGCGTTTTCAATGGCTGTGTGCGCCAATTCGCGCTTGCCTTTACCAAGTAGAAAATTGATTAGCTGCAATTGATGAACGGAAGATTTCCCGGTCAGAGATTTCAACTCGTCCGTCTTTTCACCGTTCAGAATTTCCAAATATCGGGCAATATATTCGTCCGGCGAAACGCTCAGCTTTTCATTCGATTTCCAATAAAGCGCACGCAATGATTCGAGTTCTTTTTCACGATTCCCGACGATTTTTGCGGTTTCCGCTTTCAGACTTAAATCGCTGCTTCCGTATTTTTCGAGCGCGTCGAAAGTTTTTTGATACGCGCCGCGCTCGTTGTAAAAAATTACGAGATTGCGAAGATGAGTTTGCCCGTCCAAAATTAATTTATTTGTTTCGACTTTTTTCAGCAGGATCATTTCCTCCAAATCGCCGAAACCGGCGCGGCGGCTTAAATCCTGAATCAAAGAAACGGTTTGATAACGATCAGAAGCGAGCGATGCTTTTTCTATTTTCAGCCGCCAGTTTTCGTGGAGATTTTTTAATTCTTCGTCGGTGCCGCGCATTTTCGCGATCGAGCCGATTGATTCAATCATCGCGCCGTTGAGAATCGCGAGGCGTTTTCTTGCTTCGCCGGCATCGGATGAATTTTCTGTGTCGCCGATCGCCGTCAGTTTTTCGCGCAAAATCCAGAGTTTTTCGCTTAATTTATCAAGAGAATCTTCCTCGCGCAACGATTCGACAAAACCTGTCAGATCAGTCGTTTTTAATTGGTCGCTCAATGGATTTTCCAGCAATTTTTCAAATGCGGCGCGATAAATTTCACGGGCTATTTCTTTCTCGGAGCTTTGTAAATTTCGCGCTTCGGCAAATTTATCAACTTCAATTTTCTTTTCTGTTTCGGCGGGCAATTTCGCTTTTTCGGTTTCTATTTCCGAAAGTCTGCCCGCTTTTTTGAGTATTTCGATTTTCTTTTTGACGTATTGGGCAGAATCGCCGCTAATTTCCAAAACTTCGTCAATGTTTTTCAATGCTTCGTCGTAATTGCCGCGTCTTGTTTCGATCTCGGCGATTGCCAGATAAAGTTCGGACATTTCCGGCTGATTATCAATTGCCGCACGATAATTTTTCAGCGCTCGTTCGTCGTTTTTTCCGGCTTTGTAAATTCGCGCCAAAACGACGTTCCAACGATAATTTTTAAACGCTTCGGCGGAAGTTTTTTCATAATAATCAACCAAAGTTTCCGCGCCGCCGTAACGCTCAACGTAAGCAATCGCATTTTCCGTCAATTCCTCGTTTTCCGGTTCGCGATTGATAATTTCGATATGCTGTTCGACCGCTGATTTGTAATCTTTCAATTTGGTAAAAGCGTCAATCATTTCGGTCCGCAAATCGGCAATTTGCGATTCGATCTCACGCCTTTCCGCGTCGGATTTTTTCAATTCCGCGATTGTTTCGGCAAATGCTTTGCGCATCGCTTCCGGTTTATTGGAGCGCACCAAAACGCGGGCGAGTTCGTTGAAAATCTCAGTATTGGCTTTATCTGCTTCGTGCAGATTTGTCAAAATTCGTTCGGCTGAATCGAGTTGATTAAGCTGAATTAGACGCGTTGCGAGCTTTTGCGAAAGCGCGTTGCGATACGCGCCGCGACTTTTCAGAAGCGCGTTTTCCAAAACTCGCGCCGATTCATTTTCGTAGCCGATACGATTATAAAAATCCGACGTTTCCGTCAAAACGCCATAGTTTGTCGGAAACTGTCGAACGAGGTTGTCCAATACATTTTTGGCGGCATCACGCTTTTGATTTTCCGCGAATGAATCGGCTAATTGAAGGCGATAGCTGATTGTCTGACGCGGATTGAAAGATGTTTCGGCAAGCCTTTGAAGCGCGATTTGTTCGCCCGCTTTGTTGTCTTCGATTTGATAAAAAGCCTTCGCCGCTTCGAGAAATTCCGTATCTGCGCTTTGCGCAATTGCCCGATTTAAGATGTTTGCGGCTTTTTCGTCTTGTTTGCGGCGAGTGAGAAATTCGGCGTAACCGAGCGATAAAAATGACGAATTTTTTCTTTTCCCGAGTTCGCGCGAAAATGCTGATGCGATGATATTTTCAAATTTGTTATTTTTAGATTTATCCTGATCGGTTTCGCGCTTTTCGCGGACCGAAAGTGTTGTCAAACGCTTTATTGCTTTTTCTTTTTGCGTTTCATCGCGGGTTGCGTCCAACGCCTTGACATATTCGCCGATGGCTTCAATTTTTTTGTGTCGAGCTTCAAAAATCGCGCCCGTTTCAAAAGCGTAAAGCGTGTCGTCGCCAAACTTTTTGCGCAAAGTTGTGATCGTTTCCAGAGCATCGTCGTATTGAAAATAGTCCCAATAAACGGTTGCCGTCTCAAGATAAATTTCTTTGTCGCCTTTTGCCGTCGCAATCAATTTTTCCCATTGTTTGCGCGCTTTTTCGTATTCGCCGAGTTCAGCGTAAATCTCGCCGGCGCGCGTTCGATATTCAGCCGAACTTGCCAGAAAATCGGCTTGCGATTCGGCGACAATTGCCGATTTTTTTAATAATTGACGATTTTTCTGTCCGAATGAACGGGTGAAATTTATCAAACGATTCGCAAATTCAGGCGTGTTTGGATAAAGTTCGTTGAGCTTGTGATAATCCGCGATCGCATTTTCAAAATCGGAAAGACGCGCCGCCGCGTCAGCCCGGAAAAGTTTGTAAATTGTGTTATCGCTTTGTTTAGATTGCTCAAGATAATCTCTTAAACGATTTGTTTGAGCCAAATCATTGAGAAACGCTTCGCGGACATCTTTTGATTCAAAATAATATTCGGCTGAAAGTTTGCGCCATTCATTTTCCTGCTTGTTCGTTTTGTAAAACCGCAAAAGTCCGTTTGTGAATGAAATATTATGCGGAAAACGGGCGTGCGCCGATTGATAAAGTTTGATATACAATTGCTGATCAAAATTATTTGCCGAAACCTTGCTGTCAATAAATTCCGACAGATATTTTTGCGTGTCAGTGTCGTTTAATTTGCTGATAATGTCTTCGGAAAATGCGGCAAATTCATCATCGCGCTTGTTTCTCACAAAAAATCTGGCGAGCTTGTCGCGCCAGTTATTCGTCTGAAAACGCGCCAACGCAGTTTTATATAGTTCGAGTTTTTCGGCGGTCAAATTTGTTTGCTCAAGCCACGTCAAACGTTGTTCATAAAGCCATTCTTCGTTTGGATATTTGGCGATTTCGTTTGAATAAAGCGCGAGAATCTCCGCCGTTTTCTTTTCTTTGACAAACGAAGCGATGAATTTTTCCAAAACTTCCCGGTATGTCACCTCGTCATTTTTTCGCCGTAAATAATCACGAAAATATGCCGGGTTTTGATCATCATAATCGTCGGATTTTGGTTTTTCTGCCTCATTCGGAATATTGATGCCGTCGTTTCTCGGCGTCGTGTTTTTAGAATCTTCTTCGTTTGAAAGGTTTGAAAAATTAATTTTGACAATTTTTTCCGGCGCGAGCGGTTTATCCTGTTTTCCAAGATAATCCAACGTTTTTTGATAAACTTGACGCGCTTTTTCTTCCTGCTTTGTGTCAGCAAAAGCGTCGGCGAGCTTTAACGCCGCTGACGGAAAACCGTTTGAATTTTCATACTTTTCGGCAAATTCATTCAAAGTTTTTTCGGCGATTTCTGTATCTTTGGTTGCGGTGTAAAGCCGCACGATGTCGAGATACATTTGCGCAAGTTCATCGGAAGCCGGATTTTCGCGTTTGTATTCTTCAAAAATGCGGTAAGCGGCGGCGCGGTTAAAAAGTTTGTTGGCTTTCGTTTCCTGTTCGTCAAGATTTTCGCGCGGGTTCGAGTCCGAGAAAATCAAAGACAAAATTCCGGTCGTAATTCCCGGATTCGTGTCGGCTTGGGCGACATCTTCGTAAAATCGCAAATCGCCTTTTGTCAGCGGCAATCGCTGATTTTCGGCATCGGAAAACATCTCAAAAAGCTGATATAAAATTTTTGCCCGAAGCGGGGAATTCGCCTTGAAATCTTCGCGCAAATAAAGAGTGTATAGAAACCGTGAAGCCAGATCGGCTTTGTTCGCCTGCAAAAGGAGGCTTGAAACGGTGACGAGTTCATCGGTCGTCCATGATTTTTTCGCGCTTTCGAGTTTGAGAATAATTGGCGTTACATCGTCATTGCCGTATGAATAATCGTGATTTTGATAAAGCGCGAGCCTGATCGCCGCGTCGAAATCGGCGGGATCTTTCTTGAATTTGACTTTAATTTCCGCGCCGTAAGCGCGGAGCCGATCTTGGTCATTCAAAAAATCGTAAAATTTCTGCGCTTCAGTTTCCGTCCAAAACGGATTGAAAGCTGCCTGATAAACTTTTTCCGCTGCCTGTGGCTTTTTAGTTTCAAGCAAAAGCTCGACTTCTTTTTCAAGCAGAATGTTTTGGCGAGTGGGAAATTGAATTTTCGCCTGACGCACAAAGTTTAATGCTTGCGCATAATTTTTTTCTTCGGTCAGATTGTCAATCAACCGTTCAAAAATCGGATAAACATCTGCGTTTTCTTTGGCAACTTCCGCGTAAAAATTCGTTTTGAGATATTCCTTCAAATCGTGCTTTCGCGCCGTCTCGATGAGCCTTTCAAATATTGCGGCGCGTTTATTGGCATCAATCGAAAACAGAATTTTCTTGAGCGTTTCGGCTTCTTTTTCAAACTGACCGCGCCGTTCATAGAACGCGACCAGATTTTCGAGTTTTGAAGCGTCAATTTCCGCCAGATGTTGCAAAAGGTTTTCAACTTCATCAAAAAGCAACAGCTTTTCATTGAGTTCGGCAAGTTTTTCTAAAATCTGCGAATTGTCGGGTGAATCTTTGGCAAGTTTCGTCAAATTCCTCCGCGCTTCGGCTGTTGGCAAAGGCACGATCGCCTGCGCTCCGAAAAATTCCAGACGGGTGAAAATTGCGCTCTCAATTTCGCTATTGGTATCTTCGACGGCAAGTTTTTGCGGTGTTCGATTTATCCAAACGAAACAAACGATGATGCACAGGAAAAATAAACCGCAAACGAATGCGGCAGATGAATGAAGCCGATTTTTTGATTTTATCTGTATGAATCCATCTAAATCCGCGGGTAATAATTTTTGCCTTTTTATTTTTGCCTTTTGCCTTAAAAATCTCATTTTCCCAATACCTCAATCTGTAATTCTTCTGTGGTTTGATTGTGGGCGAAATCTTCCGCCGAAACGCTCAAAACGTATTTTCCCGAAGCGAGATTTTCAGGAATTCTAAGTTTGCCGATATTGGCTCGTGCCTCGTTTGACCAGAAAATCTGAACAGGTTTTGCGCCGTAAAGTTTGGCGATCAGGCGATTGGTATCGCTGTCGGCTGAAATTTTCAGATTTATTTCTTCGCCGGTTTGAAAAGTCTGTTTTTCGAGATTGATCTTCACTTTCGGCGCGCGGCTGTCCACGACGAAAGTTTTATCTTCGCTGTAACCGATGCCGTTTTTATCGGTCAGCAAAAGCCGACATTTATAAGTTCCGTCAGCCATCCAGACGGGCGCGAGAAATCTGGTTTCCCAAACGCCTTCGGCTGCCAAAAACTTGAGCGGCAGAGTTTCACCAAACGGCAAAACGGCGAAAACTTCTTTGATTGACGCATCGGTTTTGACGCGAATGACCGGATCGCCCGGCTGGATCAGACGCGGACGCAGCAGCGCACGCGGCGCGGCGATGAACGCCGTGTAATCGGTGACGAACTTGTATTTTTCCGACAAACGAATTATTTCAGCAATGTAATCTTCGCGCTCGCCGTCCCGATTCATCGCCTGCACGAGCGCATTTACGCGCATTCGCGCCCAAACTCGCGGCAAAAATGAATGCGTTTCATCAAATTCCGGCAAATTTATCTCGCGCACCAGATTTATCGTTTCCGAGCCGTTGTTTGACGACAGATTAAATGTTTGCGTGCTCGGTTTTTTGTAACGTCCGACGAACGAAATGTTTGATCCGGGAAAAGAATTACTTCCGCTTGCATATATGTCATAAAGATTTGCGTCGTTTGATGAATCGAATTTGAAATTTGAAATGTCCGACGTGCCGACCTTTTCGAGAAAGAGTTTGAGTTTCAGCGCGATGTCTTCGGTTTCACGCGCCGTATCAAAAGAGCCGTGTGTTTTTTTCGTCAAACTTTTCAGCAGATTTACATTCGTATCTGCGCCGAGGGCGAAGGCAAAAAGGCGAGCATTTGAAGCGTCGAAAACCTTTTCGATTTCCTTGGTTTGTGTCGTTTCGAGCGTCGGGTTTGCATCGGAAATTAAAACGATGTCGGGTTCGCCGCCGGAGAATTTCCGCGCCTGTTCGATTGCCGTCTGCAAAGCGCGCTTCAAATTTGTGCCGCCGCCCAAACTGGATTTTTTGACAAATTCAAACGCCTTTTCAATATTTTCGGCGGTCGCCGGAATCGGGTTTGCCGACAATACTTTAGCTTCGTCGCCGAATAAAACAAGATTAAATTCGTCTTCGACAGTTAAATTGTGGAGAAAATAATCAATCGCCTCGACGGCGCGGGCGAGCTTGTCGCCATACATTGGACGCCTTGTCATTACCCAAATTTTGTCAAAAGAAGTATATCAGATAAAATTAAGAGAAAAAGTGAGGGCAATCAGGTTTGGATAATCAAGCAGAGACAATCAGGTCTTGGGCAGAAGATAATTTCGGGGCGGCA
>JANPDZ010000215.1:0-1921 GCA_031431735.1 Acidobacteriota bacterium
ACGGCGGATTTGATGGGTTGCCGTATCATTGTCAACAGAAAGTATTGGAGAGTTTTAGTGCGGGATTGAGAGACATCTATGGATTCAGCACGAAGAAACAAAGTCCGCAATATATCAATATCAACATCATCAAAATCCGCCCGCCGACAGCGCACGGTTCAGAAAAGATGATGAGCTATACACTTTCGTCAACAACTAAGAAAACGGGTGGTCACGGCGAAGATGATGACACGATCAGAATCGAAACACATATTCCGAAATTACCGCCGGAACTTCCTGCCGATCTTGATTATTATAATGCTGAATTTGGTTCTTCAACCTCCGACACAATTAAGGCGTTGCAAGCGACAAAGGAAATACTTTCTGCCGATCCTGCCGATAATGAGTGTAGTAACTTTTTTGGACCAAATGCTCAGGTTGCATTAGAAGCATTTAGGGCGCAATTAGTTAAAGCCCCAATCACACGAATTAGAAGCGGAGATTATCTTAGCATTACACAGGAATCAAATCTTAAGGAGCCTTTTACATTTTTTAATGCTAAGGGTGAACAGTTGGAAACTCCAACAAATGCAGCATACAGATTATTTGGAGTGGTTAAAATTCAATCGCTGGGTCCATTTAACAATATCCAATCACGTGCAGAAATTGGTGGCTATCCCCCTGCGACTTTAGAATCAAGAATTGCTCAAATTTTGCACGAACTTGCACATCTCATTTTTAAAGATGGGAAAACATTGATTGAAGATGATGTCGGAACAAAAACTAGTAGTGATGCTAATACTACAAAAATTCTTGAAACTAATAAGTGCAAAGATGCAATAGATGAATTTATAAAAAATCAGAAAGAGCAAAAGAAGAAAAAGAAAAATTAGGAATCAAAGATATGAACTGGAAAGTTTTGATAAAGAGAATTATTGGCTTGAGTGTAATTAAAATAAAATTGCATTCATATTTGCTATTTTCTGTTTTGGTGTGTTTATTATCGATTAATTTTGTGTTTCCACAGGATACTGAATATACAGTTATTGGGCGAGTAGTTGACGAAAAAAAACAGCCTTTAGCAAAAACTGACGTTAGATTAGCACCAATATACAATCTTAAATGGAAAAATTCTGACTTAATAAATATTAGCAACACAACCGACCAAGAAGGAAGGTTTTTAATAATCAAGAAAATTAAAAAGGGCGATACTTGGTATTTGTATGTAAGTGACGGTTCAAATACTGGACGCATATTTATTAATCCCCCGTTTTACTTTGTGAATAATATTAATAAAAACTTTTTGGGCAAGCCCATTACATTTGCGGATAAAAAAATCATCGATGTTGGCGATGTAAATGTTCAATTCTGGTTTGCAGATATTAGCATCAGATTTCAAAATAAGGGAAAAAATCTATCAAAGGTAAAATGGGAATCGCTCTGGTGTCGTATAAAAGACAATAAGGGGAAAATTGTTTGGGAAGAAAGTATAGGTCCGACAATTAACAATGATATTGATTTGCAAAAATCAATCATTAAATTATCTTTGCCCGAGGGAAAGTGGAAATTAGAGTTTCAGAAATTCGATTATGATAAAAATAAAATTTATCCAAAAATAATCGGACAAACGCCTTATTTTATGATTGATAAAGATAAGTATCCTGAAACAATTGATGTTTTAACTCAATGTTCAAAGTGTTTCTAATGGGAGTGAAGCCCACATGAATAAGTGATTTTTATTCTGCCGTCTTTAATGAATTGTCGCCATATTCCTGGAACCGGTAAGTTCCGTTCGGAATGACGTGACTGAACAAAAGCGGCGAAATATGCGTCAGATCTTCATTGGCGATTTCCTCGCCGCCGGACTTTTACTTGGACACCCGAAGCACGGACATTGCAGGTCTGGTCAACGGTTTTAGGAAACAGTTTGACGACCGTTTTG